>CALAZS010000029.1 GCA_937926265.1 uncultured Gammaproteobacteria bacterium | reverse complement strand
GCCTTCAGGGTTATAGGTAGTGGATGTGGTCATTAATTGGGTTTTCTTCAGGAATCGGATACAGGTTGATATTGATATTCTCGTAATTCATTCATGACTGACTCAATATCATTTTTCCAGCGCATAAGCTGTAGTTTGAGTTCAGGAGAAGAATAATACTCTGCCAGCATGGCAGGATTAAGTGCAATGAAAACAGTTTCATCGTTTTCAGCAAAAACCAGGAATTTCAGCGGTAAAAAAGGCACAATTTCAGGAAATTTTTCACTCAGTTCATGCACTTCCTGGTATTTTCCCCAGAACAGCACACGGTAGAAATCCGTTTGATAGCCAAAATCAGCCAAACCACCATCACATCTCTGTGTGTGAGCAACTTCGTATTCATAAGAATTCAAAATTGACTGGACTCGTTCCATTGCCACATCAAACGGAATATTACTGCGCACCATGAAAAGTCGTTGTTCATTAGCCTGCGAAACAGCGGACAGCAGCAGAAAAACAACTATAGAAACTAAAACCTGTTTTATAGATGAAATCAAAAGGTTGACTCCTCGATAATGGTATTAATGGTTTCTTCCATTTCGACAGCCATGCTTAAAAGTTCATCGTTATTAAACCAGCTGGCCATTTCCCTGATGTTGGGCGCAATCAAAAGTACGCGGCCGTCTTCCATCTGGGTAATGGTAATTCTGCATGGCAGGATGATTCCCAGTCTTGGTTCAATTCTCATCATGTCGTAAAGCGTTCCGAAATTGCAGAAGCGCAGACTCACCTGTTTAGTGTTGTGAGAAAACTCATCGATCAGGCCTTCTTCAAGATAACGTTCTGGAAACAACCGAAAGTTGGCTGCTTTAAGCGCCTCTCTGACAGCCGCAACAGTTGATGGAAAGTCACTGGGAGACTCCACAATTATTGCCAGATCACGACCAAACTCGCTTTCTTCAAAAGCAGGTACTGATCGTTCCATACTGCGAACATAGGCAACCAGGTCATTTATTTCCTGGTCTTCAAGCTTGCCATGCATCGATGGCATTTTTGAGTCTTCACGATCTGCAATAATGATTTCCCTGATTTCAGCATCACTTACCGATTCCTGGTATCCCGGGTTATTGATTGCAGCTGGCATCACCATGAACTGACGCTTTCTGGAATGAGTGACCCCTGTACCCTTGCCTTCACCACTTCCATCATCAGCATGGCATTTTGCGCATCGTTTTTTATAGATCTTTTCACCGTTGACAACATCTCCGGCAATTTTATCAGATGGAAACTCTGGCAACGGGTCATCAGACCAGCTTCGCATGTAGCCGATAATCGCCTGAACCTGGGCATCGCTAAGTTCTCTATAGGCAGGCATAATCCTCCCGGGCCTGCCCATTCGAATGGTTTTCTCAAGATAGGCATTTGAAACATGTCTGAGCTTGATTGTTGAAAGCGGCAGCCCAATCCCGCCTTCACCATCAATTTGGTGACAGGCTTCGCAGTGCTCCCGGTAAAGATCTTTACCATCCGGCGCCGCATGCACAATCGTAGGCAAAGAGATCCCTGAAAAAAACAGGATTAAAAAAGGAAATATGGTTTTTGATTTCGACAACATTATTTCTCTATATTTGATAGCACGTGATTTACTGCTGTGGTCAATTTTTCAACATCGGCTTCATCGATAATAAATGGCGGCATAAGGTAAACCAGTTTACCGAAAGGTCTTATCCAGACTCCCTGGTCCACAATCGCAGCCTGGAGTTCTTTCATATTTACTGGATGAGCCATCTCCACCACGCCAATTGCCCCAAGGCACCTCACCTCGACGACACCGGGTATTTTTTTACAGGCTTCCAGTCCGTGTTGCAACCAGGATTCAATTTTTCTGACTTTTTCCTGCCATTTACTGCTGAGCATTAACTCAATACTGGCATTGGCAACCGCACAGGCCAGAGGGTTAGCCATGAATGTAGGACCATGCATAAACAGGCCAGGCTGACCTTCATTAATTCCGGCACTGATTTTTGTAGTTGTTAAAGTGGCGGCCAGAGTCATGTAGCCACCTGTCAATGCCTTTCCGACACACATGATATCCGGACTAATCTGAGCATGATCAGCCGCAAAAAGCTCACCGGTTCGTCCAAATCCTGTAGCAATTTCATCAAATATCAACAACACTTTATGCCGGTCACATAATTCCCGGGCATATTGCAGGTAAGCCGGAGAATAAAAGCGCATTCCTCCGGCCCCCTGAACTACCGGTTCCAGAATAAAAGCTGCCAGTTCATCAGCATGGTTTGCAAACGCAACATCCAGTTTTTGACGGTCAGAATCGCTTAACCCCTCGGAAAATTTAGATTCTGGCGCATCAATGAATAGCTGTTGCATCAGGTTTGCCTGAAAAAGTCCATGCATACCGGTCACAGGATCACAAACCGACATGGCTCCAAATGTATCGCCGTGATAGCCGGAACGAATTGTCAGAAAACGGTTCTTTCCGGTTTTTTTCTTTGCTGACCAGTATTGAATCGCCATTTTCATGGCCACTTCCACTGAAACCGAGCCTGAATCTGCAAAGAAAACCTTTTCCAGTCCTTCAGGTGTTAGGGTTACAAGCTTCTCTGCAAGTTTTGCAGCCGGTTCGTGGGTTAAACCACCGAACATGACATGCGACATGTTCTTTAACTGATTTTCAATTGCTTCGTTTAGTTTAGGATGGTTATATCCATGAATGGCACACCACCAGGATGACATGCCATCAACCAGTTCCCTGCCGTCTTGCAGCCTGATCTTGACGCCATTAGCAGACTCCACACCGTATACTTCATAGGAAGAAGGAATACTGGAGTATGGATGCCAGATATGTTCCTTATCAATTTCAAGCCAGTCTTTCATAACACCTTACGTTAATTGAATTTGCTATTTAACTGAATCTTATGGACGTTCAAGCCATCCATGGGCACTCTGCTTCGGGCATCCCTGCCCTCAGAAGCCATATGATCCAGCCAAACAGCAACTTCTCAAAAAATCACGGTTCTTTTGGGCACTTCAAGGTATGTTGATATGAAAGTGTCCGAGTCAGGGATGACGAGGCCAAGCTTACATGGAGGTATTTACAGCGTCTTTCATATCAATATAACTTGTGGTGCTCAAATCCATGCTGAATTTTGAAGAGGTCAGACTTCAGCAAGATTGCCCTTCTCCTGAAGCCACTGCTTACGATCACCGGCACGCTTCTTAGCCAGTAACATATCCAGCATACCGTTGGTATCATCCCCCTGGTCAATGATCAGTTGAACAAGACGGCGTGTATCCGGATCAATGGTAGTCTCCCGAAGTTGCTTGGGGTTCATTTCACCAAGACCTTTAAAGCGCTGGATAGAAACCTTGCCTTTAAGTTTTTCAGCCTTGATTCGATCCAGGGTTCCCTGTTTCTCCGCTTCATCCAGTGCATAAAAAACCTGTTTGCCAACATCTATTCTAAACAACGGAGGCATGGCGACATACACATGGCCTTCGCTGACAAGTTTCCTGAAGTGTCTTACGAATAAGGCACAGAGCAACGTTGCGATATGCATGCCATCCGAGTCAGCATCAGCAAGGATACAAACTTTACCAAAACGAAGCTTCGACAAATCATCACTGCCCGGTTCAACTCCGATAGCCACAGAAATATCGTGCACTTCCTGGGATGACAGAACATCAACCGGATCAACTTCCCAGGAATTAAGAATTTTACCGCGCAAAGGCATGATCGCCTGGAATTCACGGTCACGGGCCTGTTTGGCCGAGCCTCCGGCCGAATCTCCTTCAACCAGAAACAGTTCCGACCGGCTAGGGTCGACACTGGCGCAATCAGATAGCTTGCCGGGCAATGCAGGTCCCTGCGTAACTTTTTTACGTTGCACTTTGCGGCCGGCCCGCATACGGTTCTGGGCGGAATTGATTGCCAGCTCCGCAATTGCTTCACCCAGATCCGTATGCTGATTAAGCCAGAGCCCGAAAGAATCCTTTACAATTCCTGAAACAAAGGCAGCACATTCGCGCGATGACAGGCGTTCCTTGGTTTGACCAGAGAACTGCGGATCAACGAGTTTTACCGACAAAACAAAAGCCACACCATTCCAGACATCATCAGGTGTAAGCTTTACACCTCGTGGCAAAAGATTGCGAAATTCACAAAATTCACGCACCGCATCGGTAAGCCCTGTTCTCAAGCCGTTTACATGGGTTCCACCCTGCGCAGTAGGAATCAGGTTTACGTAGCTTTCAGTGATGCTCTCGCCACCTTCGGGCAACCAGACCACTGCCCAACTTGCGGCTTCATTTTCAGCCGACATTTCACCTACAAAAGGTTCATCAGGGAGCAATTTGATACCAGACATGGCATCCAGCAAATAGTCTTTTAAACCATCCTCGTATTGCCATTCATGTTTGTCACCTGTTGACTCATCAGTAAAGGTGACTTTTAGACCGGGACAAAGTACTGCCTTGGCCCTTAATACATGAAGTAACTGGCGAACAGAAAATTTTGGGGTATCAAAAAACTGCGGATCCGGCCAGAAACGAATTCTGGTACCCGTGTTAGCTTTTCCAACCTTGCCAATGGCTTCAAGATCAGACACCTTGTCGCCATTGGCAAAGGCAATGTTATGCTCCTGACCGTCACGTTTAATCCAGATTTCAATGTGCTTTGACAGTGCATTGACAACGGAGACACCTACACCGTGAAGACCACCGGAAAACTGGTAATTCTTGCTGGAAAATTTACCACCGGCATGCAGCTTACTGAGGATAACTTCAACACCAGGAACACCTTCTTCAGGATGGAGATCAACCGGCATTCCGCGCCCGTCATCTTCAACCTCCAGAGAACCATCCTTGTATAAAGTGACTGCAATATTTTTTGAATGACCGGCAATTGCCTCATCGACGCTGTTATCGATGACTTCCTGGGCTAAATGATTGGGACGGGTGGTATCGGTATACATGCCGGGGCGCTTGCGCACCGGCTCAAGACCACTGAGAACCTCAATGGCTGACGCATCATAGTTACTGGGCATAATGGTAAGTTGGGTCGTAATCGCCTGTTGTAGATTTATAGCCTGCAATAATGTCGAGAATATCATTTAAAGGACGAGCCAGAACACCGCTGCAAAAATAATAATCCCTTAATTCCCTGAGATAAGCCTGGTGACCTGTTAATGGAATCTTTTGCCATTCGGCCTGAGGGTTGACATTGATCTTGTTCTTTTTCCACTTACTTTCATAAGCATAGGTTTTGTACTCGGAGGAAATACACTTTACTCCTTCGAAACGGGCATTGCGTGATTTCCCACTTTTGAACACTAACCAGTAGCGTACAACCCTGTCTTTTTCACTAACGCTTAAACTGTCCAGATCAATATAAACTCTAAATCCAATGGGAGGATTGTCTAAATCCAGCAGCTTTAGACGTTCGTCATTGATTGCCTTAATCTCGGAAATGTTGTCTTCTACCCAGGGCTTATCCTGACTATCATCGTAGTCGAAATATTCATCGGCAATTGGATTGTAAATCCGTTCTTCTGCCAGAACAGAGACCGAAACAGTTAATGTCAGAAAAAAGCAAAGTATTTTTAGAATTGTAAATTTATTCATAAATAGATTTTACTCTGCATCCGCCTGCATGAAAATCACTCAATTCAAAATTTGACCGTTGCATGGTCTCAATGTAGTTTTCGTTGTTTAAGAAAAAATTAGGCTGTCAACGTGGTTAAGAAAAAACAATCTGGCGATACACAAAATTTATCCTTTGAGCAGAGCATGTCTGAACTGGAATCCCTGGTTGAAAATATGGAAAAGGGTGAAATGTCACTTGATGAATCACTATCGGCATTTGAAGAAGGCATAAAGCTGACCCGCTCCTGCCAGAAATCCCTCCAGGAAGCCGAACAAAAAGTTGAAATTCTCATGAAAAATTCGATCGATGCAGAATTGGAGCCTTTTGACGATGTCGAATGATCAACAATTCATCGAATTCCTGAAATTCTGCCAGCACCGCATTGAAAATGTACTTGAAGAGTTGCTCGTTTCCAGCAATCGGCCTCCTCAAAAATTACATGAAGCCATGCGTTATGTGGCACTCGGACAAGGTAAGCGCATCCGTCCCATGCTGGTTTATGCCACTGGACAGGCACTGAATACTCCCCTGGAAAAGCTCAATATCCCAGCCTCAGCGATTGAACTTATCCACGCCTACTCCCTCGTACATGATGATTTGCCGGCAATGGATGATGACGACCTGAGACGTGGCCGCCCTACTTGTCATATTAAATTCGATGAGGCAACCGCCATTCTAGCCGGTGATGCCCTGCAAACTCTGGCTTTTCATTTACTTGCTACCAACAAAAACGCTGATTTTACTGCACAGACACGCCTGTGCATGATAGAAGAACTAGCTTTCGCAAGCGGCTCCAGGGGCATGTGTGGTGGCCAGGCTATCGACCTTGAGTCCACCGGCAAGGACCTGGATATTGTTGAACTCGAAAACATGCACATTCATAAAACCGGCGCACTAATCAGGGCCGCTGTTAAACTCGGTGCCCTGGCCTCAGAAAACACATCAGAAGAACAGATAAAGCGACTTGATCACTATGCAAAATGCATTGGGCTTGCATTCCAGATTCACGATGACATTTTGGATGTTGAAGGCGAAACAGGAACACTCGGTAAGACCAAGGGAAAAGATGCCGCACAAAACAAACCAACCTATCCCGGCATAATCGGGCTGGACGCAGCCAAGGAAAAAGCTGATCTGCTGATTCAGGATGCGCTACAGCAACTCAGCATTTTTGACCAGTCAGCCGATCCACTCAGAGGCCTGGCTGAATACATTATTAACCGCCAACACTAGATTTACGTTAAACAGGCATGAAGATTAGTCCTGTTCCCGACAAGGTTATTTACATTACTCTTAAGTTGCTGCAATTGTCCGGCTCCGGTAAAATTGATCTTTTGGTAATTACTGAGTAATCCCTGTTTATTTCGGGATTGGAGCAATGCATGACAGCAGTAGCAGGCGCTGATTCTATTGAAGATGTGCAAAATAGCGCAGATACGCGAAAAATCGCCATCAACAAGGTTGGCATTAAAGATATCAAACACCCTGTCAAGGTAGCAGACCGGACAGAAGGTGAACAACACACAATCGCCAACTTCAACATGTATGTGTTTCTACCCCATAATTTCAAGGGTACTCACATGTCCAGGTTTGTGGAAATTCTCAACAACCACGAGCGTGAAATTTCAGTCAAATCTTTCAAGGATATGCTGATCGAAATGGCACAAAGACTGGAATCCAGTGCCGGCCACATCGAAATGACTTTCCCCTATTTCATTAACAAAAAGGCACCGGTTTCCGGCGTCCAAAGTCTGCTTGATTATGAAGTGACACTGATTGGCGACATTGTTGATGGCACACCCGAAATGTCGATTAAAGTCATCGTGCCTGTAACAAGTTTATGCCCCTGCTCCAAATCAATTTCTGATTACGGTGCGCACAACCAGCGTTCGCATGTAACCATCACAGTCAAAACCAGTGATTTTGTCTGGATTGAAGAAATTATCGATATTGTTGAAAAAGAAGCTTCCTGTGAACTTTACGGATTATTAAAGCGACCTGATGAAAAGCATGTTACTGAACGCGCTTATGACAATCCCAAGTTTGTGGAAGATATGGTGCGTGATGTTGCGGGCAAACTTAACCAGGATAAGCGTATAGTTGCTTACACAGTTGAGTCAGAGAATTTCGAGTCAATTCATAATCACTCGGCATATGCCCTTATTGAAAAAAAGATTGAATAAAAGATTAGTAACAATCCTGGAACTAGAAATTTTGCCCCTAGAAATTCTGTCTTAGTAACATCAGGTTCTGTTTCTGTTCAATTTCCAATTGACTCAGGAAAGACATACCCAACAGCGCAAATTCTTTCTGGTTTGGAATAAGCTCAGCCCCGGCAATGACAATTCCATCGACATTATTCAAGTTGATGCTTTGAACTGAGACATTGTTAAATCTTACCTGGTAGGCATCAACAATCGCCGATGCTGTTTTAACCTTGGTTTTTGCCGGAGAGTTCTTGTAATCCACCCCCAGTTTCTGTGCCAGAGATTCACTTAATGCAATCGAAGTGGCACCGGTATCCACGAGGAAATCTACCCGTTTACCGTTAATAAAGCCTTGGGTCATGTAGTTACCCCTGGCATCGGGACGAATCATCACTTCGCGGGCTTTTACTTCTTTATAACCACCACCAATCTGGCGGGAAATATCGTAGGTTTCGCGAACACCATTTATTTCGAACTCGGCTGTTTGCGCATAGGTGTCGGTTGAAATCAGGGTGATACCTTTTCTCTCCTGCCCGGCTTTTAAAACAATGCGCTTACCCTGAATGTTAACCATGGCTTTTCCCGGAAACAGCGCTTCAACATTAAACTGCAGGGCCTGAACTGGCGATACCGCAAGAAACGAGAATAGAATTGATAATAAATAGACTTTTTTAATCATGATTTAACCTGCACCGTTCAAATCAAATTTATCCCAATCACTAACTGTAGTACAAGCCATGCCATTACGCCGGCGACAATATCATCAATCATGATACCGAACCCGCCACTGACTTTTTTATCCAGCCAGCCAATTGGCCAGGGTTTTAAGATATCGAAGAGCCTGAACAGCAAAAATCCCAGAAGAACCGTCTGCCAGGACACAGGAATGGCAATCATGGTTATCAGGAAACCGGCAATTTCATCCCATACAATTCCAGGATGATCATGAACACCAAGGTCTTTTGAGGCAGCGTCACATATCTTAAAGCCAGTAAAAATAACTACAAATAAAACAACAAGATAGCTTAATAAGTTAAGGTTACTTATTATTAAAAAAACAGGTATCGCAGCAATCGTCCCCATGGTACCGGGGGCTTTTGGCGACAAACCGGAACCAAAACCAAATGCCAGAAAATGCACTGGATTACGTAAATCAGGTTTAGGTAAATTATTCATTGGAAATGCGTAAAACCCTTGGTTGATGGATTAATCTGCTCACCGGAGCGATCGTAAATAGCCACACTTTTCGAATCTGTCATTTCACCAATCCGGGTTATATCAATGTTCAATTTTGTCGATATCAAATCCAATTCAGACAGTGAAGCAGGTGAAACGGTAAAACACAGCTCGTAATCTTCCCCGCCATTTAACGGTATCTCCCAGTTACCAGTCATCTCGATTTCTTCTTTAACCAACCGGTTACAAGGCAGTTTCTCAAGATAAATACTGGCACCACAGTCAGAAACTTCACAGATATGTCCCAGGTCGGCAACAAGTCCATCTGATATATCAATGCAGGAAGTCGCCAGTCCAGCCAGAGACTCGCCGAGCAAAACCCTTGGCTCAGGAATCTCAAGCGCGTTTTTCAGGTCATTATCAATAGAATCTTCATTTAAAAGATATTTTTTTAACGCCAGGGCTGCTGAGCCGAGTTGACCACTGACATAAAGCAGGTCTCCTGGCCTGGCACCGGAGCGAGTCAAAACTTTTTCAGCTTCAATCTTTCCATGAACGGTTAATGTTATCGACAATGGTCCTTTGGTAATGTCTCCGCCAATTAACTGAATGCCAAACTTTTTGGCCAGGGAAGCCAGGCCTTTACTAAAAGCGGACAACCATACCTCATTCACCTCGGGCATGGTTAGTGCCAGGCTTAACCAGCAAGGTTCAGCGCCCATCGCTGCAAGGTCACTGAGATTTACCGCCAATGACTTATAGCCCAGTCGAAACGCATCTGTTTCTTCAAAAAAATGTACGCCAGCAACCAGCGTATCTGTCGAAACTGCTAACAGTTTATTGGTATCTGGTAATAACAAGGCACAATCATCACCAATGGCTGTATGGACATCATCACGTGACGGGGTCAGTTGATGAAAATATTTTTCAATGATTTGAAATTCGCCAACTGACACTGGAGGTATAAAACCAGAATGATTCAGGAGGTTTTTCGCTGCGCATTAAACTCAAGCTGTCGGGCAGATTGAGCTAGCTTGTCAACAACGCCGTTAACATATTTGTGCCCCTGGTCTGCACCAAACTTTTTAGCCAGTTCAACAGCCTCGTTTATAACAACTTTGTAGGGAATTTCGATGTGAAACAAGAGTTCATATGCAGCAATACGCAGAATTGCTCTTTCGACAGGATCTATCTGTTCAATTTTACGATCTACCAGGGGAGACAGTTTTTCATCGAGCTCGGTAAGATTCTTGGCTATACCCTCAAAAAGGTCCTTAAAATAATCAACCTCATAGGTATTTGGTTTTTTTTCAATAGCAAACTGGTTAACAATATCCTTAATGGCATTACCTGAGATTTGCCACTGGTATACAGCCTGTAAAGCAAATTCGCGGGCTTTACTTCTTTTTTTGCTCACACCTTCACTCCAATACTACCAAATAACCAGTTGCCTTAATCAAGTGAGCTCAACAGGTTAACCATTTCAATCGTGGACGCAGCTGCCTCGGCACCCTTGTTACCAGCCTTGGTACCGGCACGTTCAATTGCCTGTTCAATGGTATCTACTGTCAGAACACCAAATGCAATTGGTACACCATGCTGCAAAGTAACCTGTGCCATACCTTTGACGCATTCTCCCGCAACATAATCAAAATGAGGAGTTCCACCACGGATGACAGCACCTAAAGCAACGATACCGTCGTACTTGCCACTTGCAGCAACTTTATCGAGAGCCAGTGGCATTTCAAATGCACCGGGAACCCTGACAACTGTAATTTCTGATTCATTGGCACCGTGTCTTTTCAAGGTATCAATTGCACCAGCTTCCAGACTATCAACTACAAAATTATTCCAACGTGCAACCACGATACAAAAGCGTTTATTGCTGACCGTAAGTCCGCCTTCTATAGTTTTTATACTCATAAACTCCTCTCAAAAAAACATATTGCCAATATGCAATTCTATACCCTATCTGGACTATTCAAGCCCGACAAACTCAGTAACCTCGAGGTCAAAGCCAGCCAGACCATGCATATTGGTCGGCGCGCTCATAACCTTCATTTTATGGATACCCAGATCTGATAGTATCTGGGCACCAACACCATAGGTTCTCAATTCTTTCTCACCCTGGGTCTGCTCTTTAGAAAAAACCGGCTTCTTTGCCTTCGAATCAGAATCCTGCCATTTGTAATCCTGTACTTTCTGCACGATATCACGCGCACTGTCATGATTACGAAGAACCACGATAACACCGTTACCTGATTCTGATATCTGTTTCATCGCAGCATGCAATGGCCATCCACAGTTTTCACGCTGCGTTGAAAGTAAATCACACAGCGTATTTTGCACATGAACCCTGACCAATGTTGGTTCGTCTTTACTAATATCACCTTTAACCAAAGCCAGGTGAACTTCGTTATCAATACAATCCTGGTATGCCATCAACCTGAAATCACCAAACTTTGTAGGTAGCCTGCACTCATTGACTCTTTCAACCGTCTTTTCATTTTTAACTCGATAATGAATCAGGTCTGCAATAGTGCCAATTTTCAGATCATGTTCCTGAGCAAAAACCTCCAGGTCTGGCCGACGGGCCATGGTGCCGTCTTCATTCAGAATCTCAACGATAACAGAAGATGGCGTCAGGTCTGATAACCTTGCAAGATCGCACCCGGCTTCTGTATGACCCGCACGAACCAGGACACCACCGGGTTGAGCCATCAAGGGAAAAATATGACCAGGCTGGACAATATCCTGAGGATTGGCATCTTTGTTGACCGCTGCCAAAACAGTAGTTGCCCTGTCCGCAGCAGAGATACCGGTAGTCACACCTTCTGCAGCTTCAATAGACACAGTAAAGTTGGTGGATTGCACCTGGTCATTGGAATTGACCATTAGAGGCAGTCTCAGGCGCTGGCAATGTTCTTTGGTTAATGTCAGGCAGATCAGCCCACGACCATAACGGGCCATAAAATTAATAGCTTCAGGCGTGACTTTTTCAGCGGCCATGACCAGGTCACCTTCGTTTTCACGGTCTTCATCATCCATGATAATGACCATTTTCCCCTGGCGCAGGTCTTCAAGAATTTCTTCAGTACTGTTGAGTTCCATATTGGAATAATTTTAGAACGATAAAAGATTGTTGATTGTAGCAGAGTTTGATGCCAAGCAGCGGATTTTATTGGTTTTTTATAAAACCGGCACGTTGCAATAATTCCATATCAACACCGTTACCATAGACACCTTTTTCAGCGGCTTTATCACCAAGCAGCAGGCGTTCCAGATAGCGACCAATGATATCCACTTCAAGATTTACCTCGGTTCCAGCTTCATAACTGCCCATGATGGTTTCCTGCAAAGTATGGGGAACAATATTCAATTCAAATTCGTTACCGTCGACGGCATTAACGGTCAAACTGGTACCATCCACGGTAATGGAACCTTTATGAACAATGTACCTGGCCAGGTTACCAGGCGCCTGCAGCTTAAACCATATGGAACGTGCATCATCTTTTCTTTCCAGAACAGTTCCCAGTGCATCCACATGGCCACTGACCATATGACCACCAAGTCTCGTTTGCAGTGTTAAGGCTTTTTCGAGATTTACACTGCTGCCGGTTTTAAGCCTACCAAGTGAGGTATGTTTCAGGGTCTCACGTGAGACATCTGCAGAGAAACTGTTTGAAGTCATTTCGATAACTGTCAGACAGACACCGTTAACTGCAATACTATCGCCGAGGGTAACGTCGGTCATATCAAGTTTGCCTGTATCCAGGGTCAGGCGCATGTCTCCGCCTTTATCCTGCATCTGCTTAACAGTGCCGATTGATTCAATGATTCCTGTGAACATAATCTCTTTTCTCTACATTAATTGATCAAACGAATGATTATAAAGTCGGAATTATAAGCCAGATTCAGATCAAAGTTTTCCAGAGACGTATAAATACATCCCTGCAACGTGACAGCAGCTTCCATGCTGCTGACACTCTGGAAAACTTGATCCTGAAACTGACTTTAGACGAGATTGCGTGCAGTCTGAGTTCTTTTTAAAGTGTCCGAGTCATGGATGACGAGGCCAAGCCATCATGGATGATTTCACGGCGTCTTTAAAAAGAATTCAGAAAGCAGGCAAGTATTCATTGTCATAAAGTGAAAATCATTCTTTGATCAGGACCAACCTGCCTCTGGTCGATTAATCGCATGTTAATTTTCTCGGACATCGAATCGATTCCCGGCAAAACAACCAGGGGCCTTGCATCGTGCCCCATCAAACTGGGAGCCTGGTAAACAATTAATTCATCAATCAAGCCGGCATTAATCGCAGCACCAGCCAACGTTGCACCTGTTTCCAGTAATACTTCGTTAATTTCCCGCTCAGCCAGATCCTTAAGAACCTGTTCAATGACCAGTTTTTCATTATGTAAATCAACAGGTACAACTGTCACATTACTGCCACTGTGTTTAGTGTATTTGGTGGCATTTTCATAACGCTCATTGCCACAATAAATTAACACTCTGCCAGGCTGTTTAAATATTTTGGCATCAACTGGTGTTTGCAATGTTGTGTCCAGAATAACCCGTACAGGTTGATAAACTGGCAAATCCTCATCGAGTCGAAGCTCTTGCCCTGTCAAGCGCACGTTAAGCGAGGGATTATCATGTCTCACTGTTCCGCTGCCGGTCATAATCGCCGAAGATTGTGCACGTAAATACTGCACATCGCGCCTGGATGCCTCGGATGTTATCCAGACACTTTCACCATTGGCCATTGCCGTTTTTCCATCAACACTGGTCGCCAGCTTACAACGCACAAAAGGCAGTCCCAGGCTCATGCGTTTGATAAAACCCGGATTCAGCGCTTTAGCCTGGTCTTCCAACAGGCCGCATGAAACGTCTATACCTGCCTGTTGTAACTTTTTGATGCCATTGCCCGCTACCAGTGAATTCGGGTCTTCCATGGCAACAACAACGCGGGAAACCTTTGCTTCAATCAAAGCTTCAGTACAGGGAGGCGTTTTACCATGATGACAGCAGGGCTCCAGGGTAACGTAAGCAGTGGCTCCTTCAGTCTTTTCTGTGACATTGGCAAGTGCAACCCGCTCAGCATGCGGCTGCCCCGCCAGGCGATGGTAACCTTCACCGATAACCTGATTATTTCTTACGAGAACACAGCCTACCCTGGGGTTTGGCTGGGTTGTATAACGTCCCTTCTCAGCCAACTGCAGTGCACGGGCCATGAAACGGTAGTCATCAGAGGAAAATTTATCAGAAGCTGAAGCCATATGCGCTATCAGTCTTCATCACCGCCAAGTAGATCGAGTTGTTTACGACGAACTTCAGGAGTGGGTTGTTTTTCGAGGCGGTCAATTTCTTCACGAAAAGCATTTACATCCTCGAAACTTCGGTAAACAGAGGCAAAACGTACATAGGCAACATGATCCAGTTTACGTAATTCTTCCATGACCAGCTCACCGATCAACATGGAAGGCACTTCACTTTCACCACTGGCAACGAGTTTGCGGGTGATATGATTCAGTGCTATTTCGACCTGGTCGGTGCTGACAGGCCTTTTCTCAAGGGACCGTTCAATACCGGATCGAAGTTTTCTGCCATCAAACGGTACACGGCTGCCATCAGACTTAACGACTCGCGGCAGGTTTAGCTCAACAGTTTCGTATGTGGTGAAACGTTCACTGCAAACAGCACAGGAGCGTCTTCGCCTGACCTGATCGCCTTCACTGGCCAACCTGGAATCGATGACCTTGGTATCCTGGGCACCGCAGAACGGGCATCTCATATCTTATTGGTTCCTGAACTGTAAAAGCCAGTCAGAATAGACTCAATCTGCATACACTCAATCAGCATAGGCTCAATCAGCATAGACTGGCAGTTCACTGCAAATCTGCAATACTTTAGCTTTAACTTCGTTGATAACTGTGTCATCACCCCGACTGTCAACAACATCACACATCCAGCCAGCAAGGTCACGGCTTTGCTCTTCACTAAACCCCCGTGTGGTGATGGCAGGTGTACCGACACGGATACCCGAGGTCACAAAAGGGGATTGCGGATCATTTGGTACGGCATTTTTATTGACAGTGATATTGGCAGCACCTAACCAGGCGTCAACATCTTTTCCTGTCAGACCTGCTTCAATAAAACTCACCAGGAATAAATGGTCATCGGTACCTTTTGATACCACATCGTAACCACGAGACATGAAGACTTCAGCCATCGCCGAAGCATTCTTTTTAACCTGTTTCTGATAATCAACAAAGTCTGGCTCCATGGCTTCCTTGAATGCCACAGCTTTAGCTGCAATCACATGCATCAACGGGCCACCCTGGGTACCCGGAAACACCAGTGAGTTAAGCTTTTTCTCAATTTCTTCATTGGCTTTGGCGAGAATCAAACCACCTCGTGGGCCACGAAGGGTTTTATGGGTAGTGGTGGTGGTAACATCAGCTATTTGAACGGGACTTGGATATTCACCTGCTGCGATCAAGCCGGCAACGTGAGCCATGTCCACAAAAAGAAAAGCACCAACAGCATCGGCAATATCACGGAAACGCTGCCAGTCAACAATACGTGAATAAGCAGAGAATCCGGCAATAATCATTTTAGGCTTGTGTTCCTTTGCCAGTTTTTCAACTTCATCGTATTCGATTTCACCGGTTTCATCATTGATACCGTACTGGACTGCATTGTAGATCTTACCGGAAAAATTGGGTTTGGCGCCATGTGTAAGGTGGCCACCATGAGCTAGACTCATCCCCAGTATGGTGTCACCAGGTTGACACAGGGCCATGAAAACCGCCGCGTTTGCTTGCGAACCTGAATGGGGCTGTACATTGGCGTAATCAGCATTGAAAAGTTTTTTAGCACGATCAATGGCGAGTTGCTCTGCGACATCGACATGCTCACAGCCACCATAATAACGTTTGCCGGGATAGCCTTCTGCATATTTATTAGTCAGAACTGAACCCTGAGCCTGCATTATTCTGGGACTGGTGTAATTCTCTGAAGCAATCAGTTCGATATGTTCTTCCTGGCGTTTTTCTTCAGCCTGGATTGCTGCCCAAAGTTCATCATCGTAACCACTGATTTGCATGGATTTATTAAACATTCTTCTCAAGATCTCCGGAAATTCACGGCAAATAATTTAAACGATCAGTATACTCACAGCGCTCATTTTTGCCTAATAAAAGACGCAAAAACCCTGACAGGAACGTTATTGAAGACAATAGTGAAAACCGGGGAAAGAAAAACCGCTAAAACCAAACAATGAAACCATTAATAAGTTTTAACCGAAAATAAATAAATATTATGGAATTCTGTATGCATCTTTTATAAAACTTCATCTCAACACAAGTTTTTGTGTAATATTGATTGAGACAAAAAAGAAGCAGCGTAAATAATGGAATCAGACGAAAATTCAAGGGAGTTATCCCAATCTGACCTTGAGAGGGTGCTAAAAGGAATCAAAATCCCTCCCCAACCTCAAATTCTGGTCGACATCCAGATGGAAACAGCAATGCCGGATTGCACTCTGGATAATATTGCTGCTTTGATTGCCAAAGATATCGGCCTGTCTGGCTGGGTGCTTAAAACGGTCAATTCTGCAATTTTCGGCCTTCAAAACAAGGTCACCTCCATTGGCCAGGCGATCAGCCTTCTCGGTATTAAAAGTATCATTAACATTGTTAATGCTGTTTCAATTTCAGAAGCGCTCTCAAGTGAAAGCATCGAAGAATTAAATCAATTCTGGGACAATGCCAATGATGTCGCTACAGCCTGCTCAATCATCAGTAAAAAGTTAAATCTCAACCTGGGTGATGCAGCCTATACTCTTGGCCTGTTTCATGACTGCGGCATTCCTCTTCTTAGAATGAAACACGATGATTACTTCGATGTACTGAACTCCGCTTATGGTCAAAACGAGGTAAGGATCACTGAAATCGAAAACCGGCACTACCAGAGTAACCATGCTGTTGTCGGATTTTATGTCGCCAAATCCTGGAAATTACCTACGGATATTTGTGAGGCGATTGCTGATCATCATAAAGTCGGAGAGATTCTGCCACTCAATAATGCTGTTGAAACATCCAAGAAAAACCTGCTGGCCATACTGAAAATCGCTGAGAACCTCTGTGGCACCTATCAATCTCTGGGAAACCATTCGGGAGATCATGAATTCGAAGAAATCAAACCGCAGATTTTAAACTACCTGGGCATCAGCGAGATTGAGTTGGATGACATTCGCGACGACCTATATGAGAAAGGCGTTCTTCACCTGTAAATTGAGTAATTTCCAAGCCCTGGTAAATCCGCTAGAATTCCGTTTTCGTCTTTAAAGTCAGCAAACAATGTTTCTTAATAATTTCTATACAAACCGAAACAACCAGGTGCATGTGACACCCGACCAGGCCAGCCAGTTTGCCAAGAAAGTCGCTGATGATTTCAACCCTATCCATGATCCGGACGCCAAGCGTTTTTGCGTACCCGGCGATTTGCTGTTTTCACTGGTTTTATCCCGCTATGGCTTGAGCCAGAAAATGTGTTTCACATTTGCCGGCATGGTAGGAAAAGACATTCCTCTGAACTTCCCTGACACTGACGACTCAAGACTGGCTATCACCGATGATAATGGCAAAGAGTATTTATACGTTGATCGCAAAGGTGAGGTTTCGCAAAACCAGGAAATGATTGAGGGGTTTGTAAAAAGCTACGTAGCCTTTTCCGGACAGACCTTTCCGCATCTGTTAGTGCCATTGATGGCCAAACACAATGTCATGATCAACCCTGCAAGACCATTGGTTATGTATGAAAGCATGTCCGTTGACCTGAATACCATAGATATCACCAAACCGCGTCTTGAGCTCTCTGAAACCAATCTCAATGTAAACGGTAAACGTGGTGATGCATCTGTGACATTTTTAGTTAAATGTGACGATGAAACTGTTGGCAAAGGTGTTAAAAAACTGGTGTTAAGTGGCTTGAGAGAGTTTGACCAGGAACAAATTGACCAGGTTGTAGCGTCGTATAGCGAAAATAAAAACCGATACCTTAACCAGCTTTGATTTCTGGCTGTTAAAGCTGCTCTCTCAGAATTTCCCGTAATACTACTGTTGCATAAGCTCCGGACCGAAGACTGAAAGCCAGCCTCAGGTTATTACCTTCCCGTTGCCAATCAAGATCCTTGACCGCGATTCTCAATGGTCGTCGGGCATGATCCATGTTCAATGCCACCAACTGATCTACCCAACCTGAATATTGATTCAGAATTTCCGATTCAAGCTCCCCTGCTTCGTCAGTCGGCTCCAGGGCCCGCGAGGATTTACCAGCCAAGGCACCAGTAGGATGCACATCAAGTTCAACATTACGTTTTAACAGGGTATCGTCAATTGGCTCCTGAAAATGCCTTTCAGTACCATCGAGATTTATCACTTCACCTGGGAGTAATTTATTCCAGCTTGAGGTTTTTATACGTTGATCAAGAATGGCATTGAATATCATCGAACGAACAGAGGATAAAAGTATGCTTCTTTCATCACGTGAAATTCTGGTCTTCTTTCCGGCAAACCAATCCAGTACTGAATTTATATTCTTTTGTTGATTGCCAAAACGTTGTTGTCCGAAATAGTTTGGCACACCAAACTCAGCTATCGACCTCAACAAATCATCAAGTCTTGATTGATCACCGCTGATATCACGAATAAACAGTTCAAACCGGTTGCCCTTGAGGACACCGCGTTTAAGTTTGCGGGGATGTCGGGATACCTGATCGATACTGATACCGCTTACATCAAAGGATTGCCAGTCCGGTTCCTTCTTACTTGAAAGTTGGCCTGAAAGATTTATTGAAAAAACTTGTGTGCTTATAGCATGTTTGTCTTTTAATCCGGCGAAACCAATATCCCGATGATGGACATGGCAGAACTGCTGCAATTTTTTCGAAACTTCGGCAGTGGTCAGGCCTGTTTTGGTCACAGTGAGATATACATGATCTCCATGACCATCTGGTTCAAAGCCCGGTATTTCTTTAACAATGAAATCGGCATTCTGTTGCTTGACCAAACCCGATAGAAAAGGTCCACCATGAGCATAAGAGAGTTGCTCAACCGGAATGAAATCAGATTCTTTCATCAGGAAACTGAATTTAACAGTACCACGGCATGACTGGCTATGCCTTCCTTTCTTCCAACAAAACCCATGTATTCAGTGGTGGTCGCCTTTATATTTACTTCTGTATGATTTACAGCCAGATCAGAAGAAATCACGTTTCTCATATCCTGAATATAGGGAGCCAGTTTAGGGACCTGGGCAATAATCGTCATATCAACATTACCAACTTGATAGCCACCCTGCTTAAGCAGATCAACAACATGTCTAAGAAGCAATCTGCTATCAATATTTTTATACTGGTCTGATGTGTCGGGAAAATGTTTACCGATATCGCCCAATGCTGCTGCTCCCAACATGGCATCACAGAGCGCATGAATGGCAACATCACCATCGGAATGCGCCTTTAAACCCAAAGGTGAATCAATTTGAACTCCGCAAAGCACCAGCTGTTTACCCTCTTCAAACTGATGGGCGTCGTATCCATGTCCGATTCTCATTGTATTGGCACCATTTATTCGCTTAAATTGATTTCAGACCAGTAGACATTATATGCTTCAAAAGATACAGATGCGAGATCCTGCCAACCTATCAATCTGCCAACCAATAATCTGCCAATGAATTTAATCGATACCCATTGCCACCTGGACTTTGACGATTTTAGCCATGACCGGCTTGAAGTTCTGAATCAGGCTGATGCAGCGGGAGTCAAATCCATTATTGTACCCGGCGTAAAAGCAGACACCTGGGAACAACTCGTAAAAATCTCAGATCAGCATAACCTCTGCTATGCATTAGGATTACACCCCTACTTTATCAACGAGCATTCTGAAGCTGACCTGGCCTTACTTGATACCAGCCTGTCGAAGTTTAACCCGCTTGCAGTTGGTGAAATCGGGCTCGACTATTATCACGGCCATGATGATAAAAACAGCCAGTTACATTTTTTTGAGGCCCAGCTTAGCATTGCACAGAACCACTCACTGCCTATAATCGTTCATGCAAGAAAATCACATGATGACATTCTGAAACTGATAAAAGACGTGCAATTCACAAACGGTGGCATTATTCACGCGTTCAATGGCAGCATCCAGCAGGCAAAAAAATTTATCGGGCTTGGTTTCAAACTTGGTTTCGGCGGTATGCTGACCTATGAAAAATCAACTCATTTAAGGAACCTGGCAATAAGTTTACCTCTGGAATGCATCGTTACGGAAACAGATGCTCCGGACATGGCCGGGGCACAACACCACAAACAACGCAATAATCCTGCCTATATTCCCGAAGTTTTAGAAACACTGGCTGAAATTCGAGAGCAGTCTCAAGAGTCTATTGCTGACCAGGTTTGGAACAATGCCATGTCAGTCTTTGGCACATTAGACTGCAAAATTGAAACAGGCCCTTAATATCACCCTACATCACCCTATTGGCAGTTACCACGTATCGTAATGGACCTCCTGATGCCACGGCATCAAACGGATAACAGGTAACCAGTAACAACTGACTGGCGTTATTATCAGGATTGAAACCGTAGCGGTTAGAATCTACAACTTCAGCTTTTCTAACCTGGAAGCTTACCTTTCCATCAGGCAACTCAATATCAATAATTTCTCCGGGTTTCAGGTATTCAAGAAAACGGAAATGTGTATCGCGATGCCCGCTAATAACGGCTGTTCCATTCAAACCCGGTAATGCCAGTTGTTTATTCAACCCAGGAGCAAAGGCCAGGACATTACCTGAATCTCCGGATAACACGATCTGCTTAATACCATGAGCTTCAACACTCAAGCGTGCAACAGGCCAATGATCAGCCCAGTTCCAGGGCTTATGAATACCGCCGTCAACTGAAGTCTGGTTCCAGGCATCATGAAGAAGATACTGTGCTATCTGGGCCTTAACATGAATCCATGAACCTGACACTACCAGCACCATTCCAACCATCAGCAACAATAGAGGTAATATTTTTTTCATAACAATTACACCCTGTTGGAAATCCCGGATATTCTTGAGTTTCTCAGCCAAACAAAGCCAAACATCCCCAGAGCCAGCAAACCACTTATAATAAACAGTTGCGAATTCGTAGCACCACTGGCCATCAGAACCGGCTGATTCACCTGAGAAAAACCAGCTGGCGAAAAACCAGCCGGCATTTTCGATTTGATTGCTTTGCTTTCCAAAGCTTTATCCAGAGGCCTTAAGGGTGTCACATCAACAGCAACCAGGCTGGTGTATTTACTTACCAGGTGATGTTTCAGGGCAACACGTAATACTTCTTTTTTCACTTCATCTGAACTCAGACCTTTTATAGAGGCACGCATCCAGTGTTGAATTTCCTCGCGCCCCCAGTGAACCGACAATCCTTTTTGGGATGCAGCATTATTTAAGGTTAAATGCTGTTGCCACTGGGACTGACCAAGACGACCGGTTATAGTGGCTTTTTGTAAGCCTGATACATTAGAAGGATTAACCCTGATAGCAACCGATAATGGCTCACCCGCATAGAGATCAGGCAGACGCTGTGGCAGTATTTCTACATCGCTATCAGTCACCAGTGACAATTGCGTTAATACAGGTTTTTCAATGCGGTTAAAGAGCGATTGCATTTTTTCCTTCACTTCGTTTGGGGAACCGATAAAACTGAAAGTACCCCGACCAAAATGTGCCGCTTCTTTCATGAAATAACTATTGGGAGCAGAACCGATTCCAACAGTAAACAGGCGCCGTTGATTAAGTTCAGCATGAATATATGACAGCAGCTGTTCTTCATTGCCAACCGCACCATCTGTAATGAAAACCACCTGCTGGATAGCTGACTTGTCATGACTTTTCATTCGTAAGGCATTTTTCAAGGCGGGTAACATTTCTGTTCCGCCACCAGCTTCAAGTCCACCAACAAAATCAAGCGCTGAGCGCTTGTTAATATGCGTAGCCTGTCGGGGCGAAGCGAACAATGTACTGGTGGAGCTGTTAAATTCAATCACATTAAAACTGTCGTTGGCTTTTAAACGCCTTATCGCCATTTCCAATGCCTGTTTTGCCTGGCGAATGGATGCACCGCCCATTGAACCTGAAGTATCAATAATGAATATGGTTTCTCTGTTCACCTGAGGAATCGACTGCTCCAGCTCCGGAGGCAAAATCATGAGTAATCCGTATTCTTCCTCCCCCTCCTGGGTTTTAACCTTTTCTTTAAAAAACGCTGCCTTAGGTGAAAAACCTGCTACAGGCCTCCATTGCAAAACAAAATCCCTGTCAGGAACTACTGTTTTTTCAACCAGTGAAACCTCAAAGGTATTGTTATCAACTTCCTGATGGGATATCTGGTGGTATTGACTGGAAAGTCCTTCGACAGGAAAACCCGCGTTCAAGGTCACACGAATGGAAACCCTACCCTTGTTAACATCCCCATCCTTATTCTCATTATCAATCTCCTGCTGATCCAAAAAGGGAAGATTAGAAGTTGAATTTAAAGCAACAACATTAGGTAATTCACCCGGCAGTACCGACCAGCCCGCATTGATTTCCTGCTTGATTTCAATATTTTGAGATGGAGGTAATTGATCCGCAGGAACATACCTGGGGGTGATTGCCATTGGATAACGAATTGAAAAACCTTCATCTCGCCAGGCAAGCTGCTGTTGATATTGCAGTTTAATTTCTATCTTTCCCTGTGGAGGAATATTGGCAACCGATGTACTGAAAATATTTGGACGGTGTTGTTCTACCAAGGCCGTCTTTTTGCCCTGGTTTTTAGCTTCCGTGTATATTTTTTTGGCTTGGTTTTTTTCCTTTATTTGCCCCTGGATAACACGCTCACCAACGATCAAGTCAAGATGATCTACAGCAGCCTTCTCTGGTAATGGAAAAGCATATACCGCTTCGAGCCATTCATTACCCGGGTTTTTAAACGTTTGTGTCATCACTGTACGGGCAATTGGCCCGGTCACGTTAATATCAACATCGGTTTGAACCATTGGTAACGACAATGTGCTGCCATGCGGGGTCTTGCCAATTAACTCACCTGCTGTAATTTCCTCGGGAACAGGCACATTGGCAAATACCTGGAAAGGTAAAACCAGTAGCGTAAAGTAAAGTGAAAAATAACCTGTAAAACTTTGTTGTCTGAACATCATGCTCTCCTTTTGTATAACCGTACTGAAAGCATGAAGAGTGAAATTGAGAAAAATATGAAAATTATGTGAAGTTTCGGATTATTTTTAATAGACTCAAAAAAAGCCTAACAATCTTGAAAATTCTGGTAATCCTGAAAGGCACATGAAAATTCTTATTGTCGAAGATGAGCCCGCAATTGCTGATACACTCATTTATGCCCTGAAAACTGAAGGCCTGGATACTGAATGGGTCACAACGGGTTCTAAAGCCTTATCGATTATTGAAAATCATGAGATTGACCTCGTGTTACTTGATATCGGCTTGCCGGACATCAGCGGCTTCGATGTTTGCAAGAACATCAGGCAATCTTCAGATCTGCCGATTATATTTCTTACTTCACGTACTGAAGAAATTGACCAGGTGCTCGGCCTGGAACTGGGCGCTGATGATTATGTCACCAAACCGTTCAGCCCCAGGGTTTTGACTGCGAGAATTCGCACCCGTCTTCGCCAGAAACCATCAAATGTAATGGAAACTGAAAACTCAACTGGATTCATGATTAATTCGGATGGCGCGATTATCCAGTTAAACGCTATCAACCTTGAATTGTCTCGCTATGAATACCGCATATTAAAATTGCTGCTTGAACATCCAGGACGCATATATTCACGCTCACAACTCATGGAACATGCCTGGGAAGAACCGGAAAGAAGTTTTGATCGAACCGTGGATACCCACATCAAGACCATTCGTCAGAAAATCAAGAACCTGCAACCGGATTTGAATTGCATCCGAACACATCGCGGCCTTGGCTACAGTTACCAGAAATGAAGATACGTACGCGCATATTCCTGGTTTTTGCCATTCTCATGGGTATAGGCATTTTCAGTTTTGTAAACTGGATGCAGGGTGAAATGCGACCGCGTTACATGGAAGCCCAGGAAGATACACTGGTTGATTTATCCCAGTTACTGGCAAGTATAATTTCCACGCAGGCTGTCAAACACGATCAGGAAAAAATCATTATTGACAGCAACATCCTGCAACAGAGTTTTACCAACCTAAACCAACAGACCATTGATGCGCAAATTTATGAAATTCGCAAGCAGCATGTGGATATACGAATCTACGTCACAGATAAAAATGGCATTGTTATCTTTGATTCTGATAATCAGAGAGATCTTGGAGAAAATTACAGCCAATGGCGCGATGTAAACCGAACGCTTAATGGTGAATATGGTGCACGCAGTACTGAAGGTGACCCACTCTACCCTGAAGGCTCGACCATGTATATTGCAGCTCCAATCTTATTTAACACCGATATCATTGGTACTGTTACCGTTGGCAAGCCAACCCGAAATGCCGAAAGGTTTATGGAACACCTGCTGGATAACATCACAACCGTGGGACTTTTAATTACTGCCATTGCGATTGTCATCGGCTTGTTTATAAACAACTGGGTTAGCAGGCCATTGGCACGCTTACAGGATTACGCTGTCAAAGTAACCCGTGGTGACCATGTTAAATTACCGGAGCTTGGCAACAATGAAGTTGGCCAGGTTGGTTCAGCAATGGAAAGTATGCGAATAGCTCTCGATGGCAAGTCCTATGTTTCCGAGTATGTCCAGTCATTGACCCACGAACTGAAAAGTCCAATTGCCGCAATCAGAGGAGCTTCTGAACTTTTAAGCGAAGATATGCCCCTGAAAGAAAGAACCCGGTTTTTAAAAAACATATCCAATGAAACGCGACGTATGCAGGAGCTGATTGATCGTCTTTTGGAACTCGCCTCACTGGAATACCGGCCTGACCTGAAGCTTCATAAAACTGTTGAGCTTAATCAACTTTTAAGCGAAGTCGTAAATAGCCAGGAAGTAATTGCCACAGCCAGAAACATTTCAATAGATTTAAAACTAGCTAAACAAGACAAGCTGTATGGGGATGAGTTTCTTGTGTCAAAAGCACTGACCAACATCTTAAAGAATGCCATCGATTTTTCTCCTGATAACAGTCAGATCAGGATTGAAGCTATGAGTGATGATCAAACGGTTTCAGTCAGTTTTATCGACCAGGGACCTGGAATACCTGGTTACGCACAGGATAAAATATTTGAACGCTTCTATTCACTCCCCAAACCTGATGGTAAAAAAGGTTCCGGGCTAGGGCTAAGTTTTGTTAAGGAAATTGCCAGCCTGCATAAAGCAACGGTTAGTCTAAAAACGGATTTAAAAGAAAAGAATTCAAAAGAAAACAGTGGTACGAAAATAACGATAACTTTTCCAACTGATATTTAGGCCCAGATACCAGTAAAGCCAAAATACAGGATCAATCGTAATTATTGGAATTGTTTTAAAAGATTAGAGATAAAATGTTTCAGGGTGAGACGTTTATCTTCGAAATGCAACCCAAGAGCAGTTAACTCTCCTTCATTCGAATAATGCAAATGGGCAATTTTGGTCAAAATGACAAATTCCATGGTTTTTTCATCATTACTCAAGGAAACGCGCAGTTCAGCATCCTTCTCAAAAACAACACCTGACTTTTCCAGGCTCGACAGCGCCGCTGTCGAGAGTGAAACCAACAGTCCCTGTTCGGAAATATCATAGGATTTTGATGTATAAACGAGCCCATCTCTGGTAATAATGCCTACCTCAAAATCACAGGGGTAACGCTCGAATTGCCTTTTTTGATCCATATTTTCTGTTTCTTATAGGTTATTTTATAAAACTACTACAGATTTTGATTTTGTAAATAGATATTTGCCAGCGCAAGGTCATCCGGTTGCGTGATCTTGATGTTTTTCGAACTTCCCTCAACCATCAAAGGCTTATATCCCAATATTTCCATGGCACTGGCATCATCTGTTACTGCCAGTCTCTTATCCCGGACATGGTTCAGTGCTGTAAGCAGGCTTTGCAATGGAAACATTTGCGGAGTGTAAGCATGCCATAAATTTTCGCGATCCAAAGTTGAACTTACCCTGTTATCACTTTGTGTTTGTTTCATCGTGTCTTTTACCGGCACGCCCAGCAGTCCTCCATCGGGACTTTCTCCAACTTCATTGATTAGTCGACTGATATCGGTCGATTCAATACAGGGACGCGCGGCATCGTGTACCAGAACCCGGATCTCAGCAGACTGCAAATCGGCAAGTTTGTTCAGAGCATTGAAAACAGAATCACTGCGTTCTTTACCGCCCTCTACAGTAATGACATTGGCATGATTGTAATATTTTGATTCAGGCCAGTATTCATCACCAGGCGAAACGGCCAAAACCACGCCATCAATTTTTTCGTGGCTTAACAACCTGGAAAGCGTGATATCGAGAATTGTTTCATCATTTACGCGAAGATACTGTTTGGGTATGTCTGCAAGCATCCGTTTGCCGACTCCGGCAGCTGGAACAACTGCCCAGTAAGATAACGCTTCAGTCACAGTATTTATTCACTCTATATATTGGCTATTTATGAGGGTT
>CALAZS010000028.1 GCA_937926265.1 uncultured Gammaproteobacteria bacterium | reverse complement strand
CATATTTACCAGGTTATTCCTAAAAAAGTCTTCTTCACCCAGCGAAACTTTTTACATCATTCCTGTAGTTGATACGACTCTGCTATAGTCTTAGGCTAAATGTAAAGCAGGGTATTAGCATGAAAGCATTAACTGGCTTGTTGATTCTTTTTCTGTCATTTCAATTAATGGCAGAAGTATCAACACAGCCAATTCCGGTTACGGTAAAAAAATTTGAAGCGGTTGCGATTGAAGTTGTTGCAAATGCGCCTGCAGAGGTCATTGTTAACAACCGACCCGATATCAGTGCGGAGATATCTGCACGGGTGATCAGTATTGATGTGCTTGAAGGTGATGTTATCACCTCCGGACAACAATTG
Organism: uncultured Gammaproteobacteria bacterium; assembly: GCA_937926265.1. Classification (GTDB taxonomy): domain Bacteria; phylum Pseudomonadota; class Gammaproteobacteria; order Chromatiales; family Chromatiaceae; genus JABDQZ01. The sequence continues at coordinate 26,546 of CALAZS010000028.1, read as the reverse complement.
ATGCAATTGGACTGCAGTAAAATTGCGCTGGCCAGGGATGTTGCCCAGGCATCTCTTAATCAAAGTAATGCCCGCTTGAATTTTTCCCGCAGTCAGTTGCAACGTGCAAACAATCTGAAAAAGAAAAAAAGCATCAGTGAAGAGTTGCTTGATCAGCGTTCCACTGAACTCAAAGAAGCCACTGCCAATCAGTTAACCCAGGCCAGCAACTTCGAGCAGGCGCAAATAGATTTTGAACACTGTTCGATTTCCGCACCGTTTGATGCTGTTGTAACAAACAGGTTAGTGAGTGAGGGCAGTTACGTGGTGCCTGGAACGCCTGTCATTTCACTGCTGCGTTTGAATGATGCTGAAGTGGAAGCGCAGTTGAGGCAACAGGAAGTTGAATCAATTAAAGTATCTCAATCGGTTTGGCTTGAAATCAATAATAAACGTCATCCGGTAACGCTTCGTACCGTGTTGCCTGAGTATGAATCGCTAACAAAAACAGCACGTGCAAAACTGGTTTTTGAACATAACGATGATATCTGGCCAGGTATTGATGCAAGACTTTTCTGGGCTACAGATCGTAAACAATTACCTGCCGAATTGATTGTTCGACGCAACGGCAAGCTTGGAGTTTTTTCAGTGCAGGACAACAAGGCTGTATTTAATGAATTAGAGAGTGCGGTTGAAGGTCGCTCGGCTAAAGTGGACTTTGAACCGGGTTTTCAGATTGTTGATGAAGGCCGTCACCGCTTAAACCATGGTGACCCCGTTTCTGTAATGCCAACAGCACAATAGATACGCAATGTTTCAACGCTTATTACGTAACCATGTACTGGCAAACCTGACATTTGTACTGGTGCTTGTCATCGGCTTTCTGGCTTATAGCAGCCTGCCGCGACAGCAGGATCCGACCATCAATTTCAACTGGATCATTATCACCACAATCCTGCCCGGTGCCTCGGCGTTGGACGTCGAAAAGAAAGTCACTGATCCCCTGGAGGATGCTTTAAGGAAAGTTCAGAATGTAAAATTCATGTCTTCCAACAGCCGTGAGTCAGTATCCAGTATTCTGATTCGTTTCGAAGATATAGATGTCAGGTTGTTTGATAAGCGTGTAAATGATTTACGACGTGAAATTCAAAACACCGAGGATGAATTACCCGAAGCAGCTGAAGATCCCCAGATTCTCGAGATTACCAGCGCCAACGCATTTCCATCAGCAACCATTGCCGTGGTTGGTCAGGCAATGGATGAACAGTTACGTGTGCAGGCACGTAATATTGAAAAAGGCCTGGAGCGTTTAAGCGGTGTTGACCGGGTTGATCCTATTGGTCTACCTGAACCTGAATTACAGGTTAACTTTGACAGGCAGAAACTTGAAAGCCTGAAAATCAATCCCGGCCAGGTAGCAGATACCGTAAGCCTGTTTTTCCAGGATCTTGCCGCAGGTGATTCACGTCTGGGCACCGCAAACTGGTTGATTAGACTGGTCGGTTCAAGTGCAGACCCCGGAGAGCTGGCCGGTCGTACCGTGATCGGTTCGGTCAAGGAAACCCGCCTGGGTGATGTTGCCAGGGTAAACCGCAGCAGAACTGAACCCGACCAGTTGACCAGTACCAATGGTCAGCCTGCGGTGCTGTTGGCGGTGATGAAAGAATCCAATGCCAACACGCTTGAACTGGTTGAGCGTATCAAGGTTTACATGAATGAGCGCAACCAGTTTGCCGAACAGACGGGTATCAGTCTTGTGCTGGTTGATGACCAGACAATCATGACCCGTAATGCCATTAACCTGATGCAAAACAATGCACTGATTGGACTTGCCCTGGTGCTTGTTGTGGCCTGGCTTTTTCTTGGTGCGCGTATCGCGTTTCTGACTGCGATTGCCATACCTTTTATCCTGGCAGGTACTTTCTGGGTGCTGTCGGTCAGTGGTGAAACCCTGAATGTCATGGTGCTGCTTGGTGTGGTTATTGTGCTGGGTATGCTGGTCGATGATGCCGTGGTGGTGGTGGAAGGGGTTTATTATCGATTGCGTCACGGCATGGATGAAATGAATGCTGTGATGGGTGCGTTAAAAGAAGTATCTGCGCCGGTAACCGCAGCTGTGTTAACCACTATGGCTGCCTTTGGGCCGTTAATTCTATTACCAGGTATTCTGGGTGATTTCATGCGCGTTGTGCCGATGGTGGTAGTGATTGCGCTCGCAATATCTTTGATTGAAGCATTCTGGATGCTGCCTGCACATGTGATTGCACTCAAAGTTAATTTTCATAAACCATCAAGATTGCAAAAATTACGTGTCCGCTTTACCCACAAGATCCAGATTAATTATATCCGTGTTTTGGTGAAGTTAATGCGACATCGCTGGATAACACTTGTCGTGGTTATTATGCTGTTTCTCAGTGCTGTCGGTACCTTCGCCTCGGGTCTTGTCAAAATGGATTTCTTTGCAGCCGACACGATCCGGCTGTTTTATGTCAATGTTGAAATGCCGCCGGCTACGCCGCTGGAAAAAACCATGGAAAAGGTGAACCAGATGGAAACCAAGGTGCGCAGTTACGTCAGGGAAAATGAAATACGCACCGCGGTCAGTTATGCCGGCAACATGTTTACTGAGACTGAGCCACGCCTGGGTGATCATCTCGGTCAGATCATTGTCGGACTTCAGCCTAAAAAAGAAGAAGACCGAAGTGTCGAGGAAATCATTGAAAGCATGCGAGCTGATGTTCAGGCTACACCTGGTCCGGTGAAAATTTCTTTCTTGCGTTTAAGCGGTGGCCCTCCAACAGCGAAGCCTATAAGTATTAAAGTCAGGGGTGATAATTATGCCGAGATTCGACGGGCGGCTGATGATTTAAAACAGGTGCTTGCCAAAATCAATGGCGTCATGGACATCTCTAAAGATGCCGCGCCGGGCAGTTCGGAGCTGGTATTGCGACTTGATGAAAAAGCCATAGCACGAGCCGGCGTCAACCCGCAGACGGTGATACGTACCCTGCAGTTACTGGTTGACGGAGTGGTTGTGGCAGACATGCGCGATGCCGGCGAGAAAATCGAGGTGCGTGTAAAAGCGGATGAGAAAGAGCAACGCGATATCGCGGAGATACTCAATTTCAGGCTGACATTAACTAACGGCTCGCAGATTCCGCTTGGTGAACTGGTCACTGCTGAAAGAAAGCCGGGCCTTGGTAACGTGCGTCACTATAACTTCCGGCGAGCCATTACCGTGGAAGCTGATATCGATGACAAACTGACTGATACCGTTTCAGTGAATAATGACATTCTCGACATGTGGCAGGGAGTCGGGGTGAACTATCCGGACATTGACCTGGATTTTTCCGGTGAGCTGGATGATATCCAGGAAAGTATGGATTCGATTCTGATGCTGTTTGTTTTCGGGGTGGGCGTAATGTACGCGATTCTGGGAACCCAGTTCCGCAGTTACTGGCAGCCTTTGATGATTCTTTCCACCTTGTTCATGGCATTTACCGGGGTGACTTTTGGCTTGCTGGTTTCTCAAAACCCGATGAGCCTTTACACGCTTTACGGCGTTGTCGCACTTGGTGGTATTGCCGTTAATGCCGCAATCGTGCTGATTTCTGCTGGAAATGCGCGACTTAAAGCCGGCATGAGTGTGCTGCATGCCACGATCTATGCTGCACGTCGCAGGGTCATTCCAATTCTGATTACATCATTGACGACCATTGCCGGACTGTTTTCCCTGGCTGCAGGTCTTGGTGGCGAGTCCTTGATATGGGGGCCGGTAGCCACGGCAATTGTCTGGGGACTGGCATTTTCGACGCTGCTGACGCTGGTGGTTATACCCCTGCTGTACCGTTTGTTTATGTCCAATAGTTACCTGCTTAAATCCCTGCAATGAAGTGACAGTTTCGCATGAAAAGCATAGAATCTGATGATTAAATTTTCAGTTAATTTTTCCAGTCTTTCAGAACAATGAAAACCACAGCAGAAATTCGAAAAGCTTTCCTGGATTATTTCCAGCAACAGGAACATACATTGGTGGAATCCAGTCCGCTGGTACCGGGTAATGATCCGACATTGCTGTTTACCAATGCCGGCATGGTGCAGTTCAAGGATGTCTTTATCGGTCGAGAAAGCCGCAGCTATTCCAGGGCGACTTCATCGCAGCGTTGTGTTCGCGCCGGTGGTAAACATAACGACCTGGAAAACGTCGGTTATACCGCACGTCACCACACCTTTTTTGAAATGCTGGGTAATTTCAGTTTTGGCGATTATTTCAAGCGCGAAGCCATCAAGTATGCCTGGGACTTCCTTACCAACGTCATGCAGTTACCCGAGGAAAAACTCTGGGTGACGGTCTATGAAAAAGACCAGGAAGCCGAGGATATCTGGTTAAAGGAAATGCAGGTTAATCCCGAACGCTTTTCGCGTTGTGGCGAGAAAGACAACTTCTGGTCGATGGGTGATACCGGACCATGCGGCCCGTGTACTGAAATTTTTTACGACCATGGAGACCAAATCTGGGGTGGCCCTCCCGGTTCACCGGAAGAAGATGGAGACCGCTACATAGAAATCTGGAACCTGGTTTTCATGCAGTTCAATCGCGATGCCGATGGCAACATGACTGACCTGCCCAAGCCATCGGTTGACACCGGTATGGGTTTGGAACGTCTGGCTGCGGTAATGCAGAATGTGCATTCCAACTACGAGATTGATTTGTTCCAGGCACTGATCAAGGCTGCTTCGGGCCTTACCGGTGAAAAAGACCTGGAAAACAATTCACTCAAAGTAATTGCCGATCATATCCGTTCCTGCGCTTTCCTGGTGGTTGATGGTGTTACCCCCGGAAATGAAGGCAGGGGTTACGTACTGCGTCGCATCATCAGAAGGGCCATTCGTCATGGTTACAAGTTGGGCCAGAAAAAACCGTTCTTCAGTGAGCTCACCGATGTGCTTAATGAACAGATGGGAGAAGCTTACCCGGAACTGGCTAAAGCAGTTGACCATGTTAAAAAAGTTCTGCTCAAAGAAGAGCAGCGTTTTGCCGAGACCATCGAGCAGGGGATGAAGATTCTTGATGAAGCAATAGCTGATTTGAAAGAAAAAATCATACCCGGCGAAATTGTATTCAAGCTATATGATACCTACGGCTTTCCGGTTGACCTGACCGCTGATATTGCGCGTGAAAATGAACTGGAACTGGACATGGAAGGCTTTGAGAATGCAATGGAAGGGCAGCGTGAGCGTGCCCGGGCTGCCAGCCAGTTTGGATCCGACCAGTCTGTGCAGGTCAATATGGAAGGTAAAACCGAGTTTACCGGTTATGACAAATTGCAGAATGGCGCGACGGTGATTGCACTGTTTAAAAATGGTGAGCAGGCCGAGCAACTTGAGTCCGGCGAAGAGGGTATGGTGATTCTGGACAAGACACCATTCTATGCCGAGTCAGGTGGCCAGGTTGGAGATCGCGGCTTGCTGAAAATTGCCAGTGGCGGAGATTTCCGGGTAAGTGATACCCGTAAACAGGGTGGTGAACTGTTTGGCCATATTGGCAAACTCAAAAACGGATCCCTGAAAGTAGGTGACCAGGTTACTGCTGATGTTGATGCGGCCAATCGCAAAGCCACGGCCTTAAACCATTCTGCTACACACTTATTACATGCTGCGCTCAGGCAAATACTCGGTGATCATGTACAGCAAAAAGGTTCGATGGTTAACGCTGAGCGCTTACGTTTTGACTTTTCCCACTTTGAACCAATCAATTCCGACCTGTTAAACCAGATTGAAACATTGGTGAATGAACAGATTCGCAATAACTACAAAGTAGAAACCCGGTTAATGGATATTGACCAGGCAAAGGCTTCCGGCGCCATGGCACTGTTTGGTGAAAAGTATGATGAAGTGGTTCGTGTTTTAAGCATGGGCGATTTCTCAACTGAGCTTTGTGGCGGTACTCACGTCAATGCCATTGGGGATATCGGGCTGTTCAAGATCACGGTTGAAACCGGTATTGCCTCCGGGGTGCGTCGTATTGAAGCGGTCACCGGTGAAAAAGCCCTGAAACTGATTCAGGATGAAGATGGCAAGTTGTATCGAATTGCACAAAGCATTAAAGCGGGTCGGGAAGATGTTGAAGACAAGCTTGGTCAGTTGCTGGAAAAGAATCGTCGCCTGGAAAAAGAACTCGAGCAGCTTAAATCGAAACTTGCCAGCGCAGCCGGTTCTGACATGGCTTCCTCTGCCGTTGAAATTAACGGCGTGAAGGTGTTGGCGACCAACATGGAAGGCGCTGATGTTAAAGCCCTGCGTGAAACCATGGATCAGCTAAAAAACAAGTTGGGCACAGCTGTTATCGTACTGGCGGCAGTCGATGGTGAAAAAATCAGCCTGGTTGCCGGTGTGACCAAAGATACCACTGATAAGGTTAAAGCTGGCGACCTGGTTAAGTTCGTGGCCGAGCAGGTAGGTGGTAAAGGTGGTGGTCGCCCTGATATGGCGCAGGCCGGTGGTACCGACCCCGCAGCTTTGCCGGGAGCATTATCATCAGTTGAGGGCTGGGTTTCCGGTAAGCTCGGTTAAATCCGTCGAATAGGGTTCCCTTATTGGTTCAAATGCGGTTTAATTCGCCGCTTTGTAAAAAATGGGCTTTTCAGTCCGCTGAATAGTATTTTTTAGGTTTTCAAATGGCGTTAATTGTCCAGAAATATGGTGGCACATCGGTAGGCACTACCGAGCGTATCGAAAATGTTGCCGCAAAGGTGAAAAAGGAAGTTGATGCGGGTAACCAGCTCGTTGTTGTTGTGTCTGCGATGTCTGGTGAAACCAATCGCCTGATTGGCCTGGCAAGTGATATTACCGAAAGTCCAAGTGCGCGTGAAATGGACGTGCTGGTGTCGACCGGCGAGCAGGTCACGATTGCATTGTTGAGCATGGCATTACAGGAAATAGGCTGTGAAGCGCGCTCCTATACAGGCGGACAGGTTCACATCCTGACGGACAGTGCGCACTCCAAGGCACGTATCCAGGATATTGACGGTGCCAGGGTCAGGGCTGATCTCGAAGCAGGTCGGGTTGTTGTGGTGGCCGGTTTTCAGGGTGTTGATGAGCAGGGCAACATCACTACGCTGGGAAGAGGCGGTTCAGATACCACGGCCGTGGCAATGGCGGCTGCTTTGAAAGCTGATGAGTGCCAGATCTTCACTGATGTCGATGGTGTTTACACTACTGACCCACGTGTGGAGCCCAGTGCACGACGCCTCAATAAAATCACTTTTGAAGAGATGCTGGAAATGGCCAGTCTCGGTTCAAAAGTGCTGCAGATTCGTGCAGTAGAGTTTGCTGGAAAATACAATGTGCCATTGCGGGTACTCTCAAGTTTTGAAGAAGGCGAAGGTACTTTAATCACCTTCGAGGAAGAAAATATGGAACAGGCCAAGATTTCAGGTATTGCATTTAATCGTGATGAATCCCAGTTAACCATCAGAGGGGTACCGGACCAGCCGGGCATCGCCTATAAAATTCTTGGACCGGTTGCAGATGCCAACGTCGAAATTGACATGATTGTTCAGAATACTGCGCAGGATGGCACCACGGATTTCACCTTTACGGTAAACCGTACTGACTATAAAAAAGCCATGGACGTGCTGGAAAAAGTATCGGCCGACCTGGGTGGCCGCGAGGTTAAAGGAAACGATGGTATCGTCAAAATTTCCCTGGTTGGTGTGGGTATGCGCTCACATGCCGGCATTGCCTCGAAAATGTTCAAGGCCCTGTCAGATGAGGGGATAAACATCTGCATGATTTCCACCTCCGAGATCAAGGTTTCAGTTGTTGTTGAGGAAAAATACCTGGAACTGGGTGTACGTGCATTGCACCAGACCTTTGGTCTGGCAGAAGAGGTTGAAGTATAAAGTAATAAAATCCCGGTTTTTAAAGTGGCAGTTTAAAAAAGCCATTTAAAAGGCTGTTTTCTGCTGATAGAATTAACAATGCTCATTTATGAGCGATTAACTGGTTGGTAACCAAAGTAAAGAAATTCAGCTATCCCGGGAAGGGGGCACTGTTTTTCGCAAGGAAAATAAGGAGGTGGCGATATGCTAATTCTTACCAGACGTGTTGGCGAAACACTCATGATCGGTGATGAAGTTACTGTGACTGTGTTAGGTGTTAAAGGTAACCAGGTTCGCATCGGTGTTAATGCACCGCGTGACATTACAGTACACCGTGAAGAAATTTATGATCGCATCCAGAAAGAAATGGATGATCAAAAAGACTGATATCGCTGATTGATTCACGATAAGTGCCAGGGATGGCGCTTTACTGAAATTGAATTTTTGGAGAGATGGCCGAGCGGCTGACAAGCTGGCAAAGCCAGCGCAGAACAGCGAAATGAAATGAAGCTGGCCCCTAAGGGGTGAGGGCAACGCCCGAATAACGCGCGACCCGGAGCGCCTGTAGTTTTCAACTTAATACGGGATGTTCTGAATAGAAAACAATTTGGAGAGATGGCCGAGCGGCTGAAGGCGCTCCCCTGCTAAGGGAGTAACTGGTTAAGAGCTGGTTCGAGGGTTCAAATCCCTCTCTCTCCGCCATAATTTACAAACAACCCATTGAATATATTAAGTATTCAGTGGGTTTTTTGTTTGTGGGATACAAAATAGGGTACAAAGTTAATCTGTAATTACCCTAAGTTTTACTGATTTAATTTATTCATAAAGCGATATTGTTGCAATCACTGGTAGATGGTCTGAGCCTATATCAGTACCAACTTGATAATTTAAAACTCCCCAATGGTCACTGATCAGTACCTGATCTACTGGAACTCCAACATATCTGGAAATCCAACTAATTATTACCCCGATTAGAAGCAATACGACGTAAAGCCCTTGCCAATTGGCAGCTAGATCGAATAACCAGGGTATTGCTCCTTCTTGGTTCGAAAGTAGCCTAGAGATAACTGGGGATAAAATTCCTGCTAAGCTGAGTCCTATAAGTGTTATTCCAGGCTTGTTTAAGTCTTTGTTATTCATCACTTTATCTTAGTTGTTTCAATGTGATGGTAACATTTTTACTCTTGGTTTTAATCCTGAGCTAAGAAAGCGGACAAATTTATACTAAGGATGACAGGTAGCGAATGCCGAACAGCAGGCATAAGGAAGTAAAATCTACAGGCAGTTACCAGCAAGAAGCGGACTAAAACTCAAATTTTTGCTTCAAATAATATTAGAGAAACCGAATATTCAGCAAGTACAGATAAAAATTAAGGGGGTCTATCTTGATTAAATCGGTTTCTGCTAATAGCGGTTGTATAAAATTAAAATTCAGACGTCATAACCTTTAACCAGGCGATAACGATTACTGACAAGCTAACTTTTACTTATTTTCAAAACTGACTAACTCACCACTTGTTCAAAAAATAGATTAGAATCGTCTTTTATTGTTAATAATTTTAGTCAAAAAATCTTATGGAAAAAAATCCTAAACTCTTAATTTTGATTTTATTCACAATGCTGTTACCTAATATTTCATCTTCTAGTGAGATACTTGGTGAGCATCCTCTGTTGTCTGATGAATTTACATTTACTCTTGGAGGATTCTTTTCAGACCACAAAGGTAAATACAAATATAATGGACCTCTAAACAATGGAAGAGAAATTGATTTTCAAAATGATTTAGGAATCAGCAACGATAAAGTTTTACCCAGAGGAACTTTTAAATGGAGAATGAGTAATTCTTCACAACTCCAATTTGAATATTTTTCTTTTTCTGACTCTGGTTCAGCTAATTTTACTGGGCGTTTTGGTGAAGGCTTTTTCTCGGGAGCTATAGATTCTGAAGAACGACTCGATATTTACAGACTTTTTTATGGATACAACTTTTTTAAAGAAGCTGATTATGAGCTTGGGGTTGGCATAGGTACTCACATTGCCAGAACCAAGGCATCACTGGAAGGTTCAGCGACTGTTGGAGGAATTCCTTTACCCAGTTTCAAAGAGGAATTGGATGAATGGGGACTTTTGCCAAACTTAGGAGCTTATGGCTCGTATGCATTTTCAGATAAGGTTCTGTTAAGTGCGAGAGCAGATTGGCTGAGTTTATCAGTTAGTGGCATTGATGGCACTTTATGGAACGCTTCAACTACCCTTCAATATCAGATGCATCGCAACTTTGGTTTAGGTCTTGCTTATAATTATATTAATGTAGAAATGTCCGAAGATGAAAATCAACCAGGCGGTTGGGATGGTCAGTTAAAGTTTACTGGCCCCTCGGTATTCGTGAATTTTAATTTTTGAAAAACATCTTAATTTCAAGACTTCATTCTGGTAACCAGTGTTTAAATTAACCCGTCACCTGAAATGAGCCATGCCCAGTTTTACCAAGTTGCGGCCTGATTGCTGTGAATTTTGACTGTCTGGTGTGTAGAAAAATAACCCTGCCAAGATGGCAGGGATGAATGTCATGAGGTATTGAGAAAAGTATTTGAACCCGAGAACATTTCCAAATGGCCGGGTTCAACCAGTCATTAATCGGAATTTTCTTTATCGCGATAAAGACGTATATCAAGGGGTTTGCGTGTATCCAGGTGAATATCTCGCTGTGGAAATGCAATTTCGATTCCAGCCTCTGTCATGCGTTTATTGATTTCCAGGTTAATCTCAGTGATGGTACGCAGTCTGTAATCAATATCATCGATGTAACAGCGAAGTGATAATAAAAGGGCGTTATCACCAAATGATTCAAACACGGTAAATGGAGCAGGATCATGCATGACCCGGTGATGTTCGCTGGCTACTTCCTCCAGGATTTTCAATGCCTGTTGGGCGTCACTTCCATAAGCTATCCCGACTTCTATCATAATCCGGGTAGTTTGATCACTAAGTGACCAGTTAAGTAACTCCTGAGTGATAAAGTTCTTGTTAGGCACCAACAGTTCTTTGCGGTCAAAGTTGCGAATTGTTGTCGCTCGAATCTGGATGCGTGTCACAACGCCATCTGTATTACCAACAGTAACGACATCGCCAACGCGTATTGGGCGTTCAAATAATATAATCAGGCCACTAATGAAATTGGCTACAATTTCCTGCAGGCCAAAGCCAATGCCAACGCCGAGTGCTGCAAAGATCCACTGGATCTCAGACCAGCTACCACCAAGAAAACTGAATACCCAGACGGTGCCAACTGCAATTATCGTATATCGTGTCAGAGTTGTGACGGTATAACGACTGCCTTGCGACATGTCCAGACGCTGCAGCAGTACAATTTCTATAAATGCCGGTAACTGTCTTGTGGCTACCACAGTAATAATAATTACCAGCAATGCCAGGATAAGGCTGGAAAGTGTAATCGGAATAATTTCATTATCAGAATGAGTATAGTTCCACAACGTAATATCGTTAAGTATCTGCAGTGCAGGTAACACATCCCTCCAGATAAGCCATATACCTACAAGACCAACGAGTATAAGAGTGTTATTGAGCAACTTGTGACTTGTGATACTCAAAGCGCCCAGGTCAACTTCCGGCTCTTCGATTTCACGCAAAAACATACCTTCGGCTTCCTCTTCTGTTTCCCGGTTGGCTCGAGCTTCTTGTTCAGTGCGCCTTTTGATTTTTGCTGCCTCAAGGCGTAATCGCCTTTGGTTCAAGGTTAGCCATCTTAAAATGAATTGGTGTATAACAATTACCAAAAGGGCAAACCAGGTGCTTTGTAAAATCCGTTCAATTAAAGTGCCGGCTGTAAACATGTATCCGGCAAGAGAAACAAGAATGGATGCGACTGGAGGCCCTACAAATAAAACAAACCACAAATGACGAAACCTGATCAGGATACTGTCGGGCTTTCCGGAGGCGAGAATGGCAATTGTCCCGCCATGCGGTTTTGCCAGGCGAAAGAAAAAAATGGCAAACGTTAACATCAAGAAAATGAAGATGGCTCGACCCAGGCCACTACCTGAACCCAGTACATTATCCTGAAATGCCAGGGTAACCACAAAAGTCAGGCCCAGTGTTATTGGTGTAAACCAGTTGAGATCATGATGAAGCTTCTTAACACCAGAGTGTTGCCAGCCATAATGAACTTGCGCAATGCTCCCTGGAGCGAGAAAAAGTCTAAAAGCGCTTAAATGAAAAAGTAATGGTGCCAAGATCATCAATGTATTACTAACCATCTTGGAAAAATTGGATGCTTCAAAGGATGTGCCAAGTTCCCAGCCGATCGCCATCATCAAAACCGGGCCGGGCAAAGCCAAAATCAGAATCCAGGCTATCGCTTGCATTGTGTATGTCACACGATCAAGGCGTAAATTACCTATGTGTGTTCCCGTGTTGCGAAGTTGTTGCCAGATTTTTGGCCGTGTTACCAAAACTACAAGCGCAAAAACCAGAGCAAGACTTGGCATTGTCTCCAGTAAAACATCACTTATTAGAGTTTGGATAAAGTTTTGCCACCTGGAGGGAGAAAAAAGGTGAGATATTTGCTCTGGAATTTTTTTTACGGTTTCCCAGCTAACCTGCTCAGTACTGCGTATCCAGAGAAGGCGTTTACCTAGAAAGTCGGAGTAATTTTCAACAGCAGTCTGCTGACGACGTTGAGAAATGTCGAGTTCAACAATAGCTTGTAAGTATGCGCGTTGGACACTTAGAGCGTTATCGATAAGATCTTTTCGGTTTTTGGCAAGAGCAGCAAGCTCTTCTTTAATTTCAAAACTTTGTTGAGCAGATAAACTTGTGGAAAGTGCGTCAACATAGGAATTTATATTACGAAGTTCACGTCTTTCTTGCTCCAGTTGAATTTGAGACAACGAGGTATCCGCAATTTTTTGTTCCCGGATGCTTGTTAGTTTCTGAAAGTGTCTTGTATCGGGTAATGCGCGTTTTTCCTGTTGCAGAACTTGACCCAATACCTGGCTTAAGCCCGCAATATCCAGCTTCTTGCGAGTTGTGTTAAAAGCTTCTTCAATACGATTGGCTGATTCGGTTGCTTCGACTTCATCCTTGTTGATGTTTTCAATCTCATTTGCCAATAGATCAATTTGCTCACTTAATGTTGTATTTTGAGTTGCCAAATGAGCTACCAGGGGGTGCTTGCTGGCTGCCTCACGTTCTGCCTTTATAGCATCAGCTTTGGCCTTTTCAGTCTCACCCAGGCGAATTTGATTGGCAGCTTCTTCAAAACCATTCACTTTGTTCCTGGAGTTTGAGAGTTCTATTTCCGCCAGATCAAACTTTGCAGTGAGTAGTTCGATGCGTGCAGGATGGCTTGAAAGCTCTTGTTCAAGCATGAGCGCTTCAGTGCGTAATTGCTCTTGAAGCGTAATGTTGGCCCAGCTTTGTGCCTCATTAATTTCAGGTGAAGCAGTCTCGCTATCTGGCTGGGATAAAAGTAAAGATAATTCAGAAAGTTGTTTTTTAACTTCTAACAGGCGCTGTCGAACCTTGACCGGTCGGTCTTTCTCTATACTTAACTGATTCTTCAGTTCATTGAATCTTGTTTCTGATAAAGCAAGATCTGCTTTGAGCTTTTGTAGGTTTTGTTCAATTTCATAAAGCGGTAAATCAATATCTATAGATGATGAAGCTGCCGATTGTTGTGAGGCGTTGAGCAATTCAGCCTTTATCTTTTGTAGCTGAGTGTTGGAGGTTTGAATTATTTCAGAAAAAACAAGCGCTTTCTTACGGTGAGTTTCTGTCAGGCCCAGACTACTTATTGATTGGCTGTACAAGTCAGACAACAAGCTTTTATCTTCGTCAGATAAATCGCCACGGGCAACTTCCTTGCTTCGGCTATTAATTAGTTCGACGCTAGGGGTTATGTTTGCAGAAATAACTGGTGACAAATTATCCGATGCTGGTGCACTGGAAACATTGGATAAAATTACATAGCTAACAACTACTAAAAATACGGCAATTATTGATTTAGACATATCACATTGATTATTTGAAAGTAAATGTTTGCAAACTTTTTCTCGTAATCCCGGTAGTAACACTGCGGATTATATTAAGTAATTTCAAGAAATACCTCCTAAATATCTGTTCTGGATTTATTCTGGCTGTCTTGATTAAGTTGCATCATGAATTGATCTATGAACGTTGTCGAGATAAACAAAAGGATGAATAGAGGCAGATAAAGACTGTTGATCTGCCAAATGAATTTGCTAAATTGAATTCGTATCATTCAATTGAAATTGTAACATTCAACCGGTAGTCTGTTATTTATCTAATTCCCAGGTGATATCAATGACTCCTATTAATCTCCTTATTCTTTTGGTTTTTTCCCTTATGCTCACTGGCTGCGATTCAGCCGATACATCCGATCCAGTGCCTGTAACGATTCGACCGGTTAAAACCATGGTTATCGAGGAGTTTTACAATGGCTCAAAACGCAGCTTCCCTGCGGTGGTGGATGCGGCACAAAGGGCGGACCTGTCTTTCCGGGTTGGCGGCAAGATTAACGAGATTTTGATCAACGAGGGGGACGGTGTAAAGGCCGGCCAGGTTTTGGCGCGCCTTGATACAACCGAACTGCAACTGGTTGTAGATGAGAAGTCGGCTACTTTTAACCGGACTGAGGCTGATTTTAAACGGGCGAAAGACCTGATCGGTGACGGGTATATTTCACGTACTGATTATGACAAGCTCGAGGCAGCCTACCAGACCGCCAAGGCGGCTTTGGATAATGCCAAAAATGAACTGAGCTATGCAGAACTGATTGCGCCTTTTAAGGGTTCGGTATCGCGCAGACTGGTCGAAAATTTTGAAGAAGTTCAGCCGCGTCAGCCTGTGATGGAACTGCGTGCCCTGGATACTCTTGAAATAAAGTTTGATGTGCCTGAAAGCCTGGTGCAAAGGATCAGAAGAAAAGACAGGACGACAGAAGAAGCCAGGAAGACTACATCAAAACGTGTACATGCAATCTTTGATGGTTTGCCCGGCAGATACTTTGAATTAACCTTCAAAGAGGCCGCCACTGAAGCCGACCCAAAAACCCAGACCTTCCAGGTTGTTTTTACCATGCCGCGTCCCGAGGAATTACAGGTTCTTCCGGGCATGACAGCAAAAGTTGAGTTGGATATTTCCGGTTTGTTATTAAACTCGGAACGAGAGAAGGTTCTGATTCCTGCCGTCGCCGTTGTTGCCAATAGTGAACTTGGCAGCAGGGTTTGGGTGGTTGAAGAATCAACCATGACGCTGACATCAAAGCAGGTCACTATTGGCAAGATGTTTGGTACTGAAATTGAAATTTTATCCGGGCTTGAAGTTGGTGATCGCCTGGTGATTGCCGGTGCATCCTACATGTCAGAAGGGCAAAAAGTCAGATTGATGGAAACACCTGAGCAGGCAGAACCGACGTCTGTGGGGGCTTCTGTCAACCCGGATTCTCAGGGTAATTTATGAATATCGGAGAATATTCAGTTAAAACGCCAGTTACATCCTGGTTGATCGTGCTGTTGCTGGTCGGTGGTGGCATCTGGGGATTCGAGAACATGGGAAAACTCGAAGATCCTGCGTTTACAATCAAAAATGCCAAGATCATTACTTACTACCCGGGTGCCAGTGCCCAGGAAGTTCAGGACGAGGTGACTTATCACATCGAAGATGCCGTTCAGTTGATGGGACAGGTCAAGTCGATCGAAGAAAGCATATCGCGTCCGGGTATGTCTGAAATCAAGATTGAATTTCAAGATATATATCGCAAGAAAGACTTTCCGAATATTTATGACGAACTGCGCCGCAAGATTGCGGACATGCGTAACAAGCTGCCTCCGGGTGCGCTTGACCCAATCGTGATTGATGATTTTGGTGATGTTTATGGCATCTACCTGGGGCTGACGGGAGAAGGTTACAGCTTTCGTGATCTTTACGATACTGCGCTTAAGCTTAAAAAGCAGTTGGTACTGATTGATGGGGTTCGCAAGATTGTCATTGATGGTACTCAGAAAGAAGTGGTCTATGTCGACATTTCCCAGTCGACCCTGGCTGAACTGGATATCTCCATTGGCCAGATTGCACAGGTGCTTCAGTCGCAAAACACCGTGGCATCGGCCGGTAATGTTCGCGTCGGCGATGAGTACTTGCGCATCGAGCCTACGGGTTCACTTTCCTCGGTAAAAGCTATTGGTGATGTATTGATTTCATCCGAAGATAAAAAGCTGGTTTATCTCAAAGACATTGCCACCATTACCCGTGCTTACGAAGATAATCCGGCCAAGCATTATTTTCTTAATGGTAAGCCTGCACTTGTCATGGGTATCTCCATGAGCGAAGGGCAGAATGTAGTTGCGGTTGGTGAAGAAATTGGCAGTCGCTTTCGGGAACTGGTTCAGGAAATTCCGGTTGGCATGCAGTTGGAGCCAATTTATAACCAGCCTCTCGAGGTTTCAACCTCGGTAAAAGGCTTCCTGGTTAGTGTCGGCCAGGCTGTGGCAATTGTTATTGTTGTGCTGCTGCTGTTCATGGGCTTGCGTGTAGGCATGATCATAGGCTCGGTACTGCTGATAACTGTCGCTGGCACGCTGCTGATCATGCATCTGCAAGATATTGAACTTCAGCGAATTTCCCTTGGTGCGCTGGTTATTGCCCTGGGTATGCTGGTGGATAATGCCATCGTCGTAGCAGAAGGTATGTTGGTGCGAATGCGCGCCGGTATGCCTGGCGCGCAGGCTGCTGGTGAGGTGGTTGATAAAACCATCTGGCCTTTGCTGGGGGGGACTGTGATTGGCATACTGGCATTCTCGGCTATAGGTTTATCGCCTGACAGTACCGGAGAATTTACCAACTCGCTGTTTTGGGTGATTTTGTTTTCCCTGTTGTTGTCCTGGATCACGGCAATCAGTACTACGCCATTGTTATGTGCATGGCTGATAAAACCCGATCCCAAAAAACTGGATGCTGATCATGACCCATATCATGGAGGCTTGTTTTCACTTTATCGGGGTATTTTGAAAAAAGCACTGAAGCATCGTGGCCTCACTATCATTCTGGTCATTGCTTTGTTTGTGCTTTCGCTGTTCGGTTTTGGTTTTGTAAAACAGGCATTTTTCCCGAATTCCAACACACCGATGATGTTTGTTGATCTCTGGTTGCCGGAGGGATCAGATATTCGCCGAACTGAAGAGGTCGCCAAAAAAGTTTCAGCTTTTCTGCGTGAGCAGGAAGGCGTCACGCAAACTGCTACCGTGGTTGGTTCCGGCCACCAGCGTTTTACCCTGGTATATGATGGTAAAGGCAGGTCCAGTTCTTACGCGCAGATCATTGTCAGGGCTGACAGCAGGGAGAGGATTTCACTAATCTGGAAAGCGGTTGATGAATATATGGATGGTTATCCAGAGCTGGACCCGATTATAAAATCGCTGCGTATCGGCCCGGGTAAAGACAGTAAAATTGAGGCCCGTTTTCATGGCAGTGACCCCAATGTATTACGGGAACTGGCAGAAAAGGCCAAGGCGGTTATGCGCTCAGATTCTGAAGCGATCGAAATTCGCGATGACTGGCGTCAGCCGGTTAAGCTGATTCAGCCGGAATTTAACGAGCAGGTTGGCAGACAGTTGGGGATCAGCCGTGAAGATCTGGCGTATGCTTTGTCTTATGCGTTTGAAGGCACACAGATTGGAACCTATCGCGATGGTATTTACCTGTTGCCAATCTATGTGCGCGCATCGGCTGACGAACGCGGTGATGTGAAGCATATTCAGGATATCAGGGTGTTCAGTCCGGTGCTGAATGCAACAGTGCCTATTGCCCAGGTAGTGAAGGGTTTTAACACCGTTTGGGAAAACCCGATGATTCGCAGCAAGGACCGTGAGCAAATAATCATCGCGCAGTGTAATCCTTCAGGTGAACTGGCGACGCCGCTGTTTAACCGCTTGAAGCCTAAAATTGAGGCGATAGAGCTGCCTCCGGGGTACAGTCTTTCCTGGGGTGGTGAGTATGAAAGTTCCAGGGATGCTCAGGCGGCATTGTTTGGAGCTTTGCCAACCGGGTTTTTGATGATGATTGTTGTCAGTATCCTGCTTTTTGGCCAGTTACGTCAGCCATTGATTATCTGGCTGACGGTGCCATTGGCGATCATTGGCGTTACCGCGGGTTTGCTGGGTCTGGACGGTGCGTTTGATTTCATGTCACTGTTAGGTGCCCTGGCTCTAATAGGTTTGCTGATTAAGAATGCCATCGTCCTGATTGAAGAGATAGACCTGCAGATTGAAGAGGGCAAGGACAGGTTTCTGGCAATTCTTGATTCAGCGGTCAGTCGCATGCGGCCGGTTATTCTGGCGGCAACGACGACAATTCTGGGCATGATTCCACTTTTGCCAGACGTGTTTTTTGTGAATATGTCGATCACCATAATGGGTGGACTGGCGTTTGCCACGGTTTTAACACTGGTGGTTGTACCGGTTTTATACGCGGTTTTCTTTAAAGTGCCTTACCGACAGGATGCTTAAGGCTGAATGCTTTAATCGAATCGCCGGGTGTTTTGTCTGAACCTGTTACCAGTCAGTAATCTGGCCAGTAATCTGATCAGTAATTTGGCCAGTAATCGGGTCCCTAATCCGGACCCAGGTCTGGCTTGTACGGCGTTGGGAAAAAATTGAAAAATTTACTAAAGCTTTGGTTTTCCATGTCGCTAATAATAATTAGTTTTACTTAATACAAAAATCTTTTGGCTTTTAGCATAAAGCTTAACTTAATGTTCAGTGGGAGAGGTGAACATGGCTACTATTCTTGCAGTAGACGATTCAGCATCAATGCGTCAAATGGTGTCATTTACTTTGAAGGGAGCGGGTTATGACGTGGTCGAGGCTGTAGATGGCGTTGACGCACTTAACAAGGCAAAACAACAATCAGTGAACCTGGTAATTACCGATGTGAATATGCCTAACATGGACGGCATTACCCTGATTGGCGAACTGAGAAAACTGCCAAGTTACAAGTTCACTCCCTTACTGATGCTGACAACCGAGTCTGCTCCGGAGAAAAAACAGGCCGGTAAAGCCGCAGGAGCTACCGGTTGGATCGTGAAACCTTTTAACCCGGACCAGTTGCTGGCAACCGTCAAAAAAGTTATTGGCTAATAATAATTATCATCAACCAGGGGAGTCGTCGCTATGAGTATCGACATGGCGCAGTTCCACCAGGTTTTTTTCGAGGAAAGTTTCGAGGGCCTGGACATCATGGAGTCTGGCTTGCTTGGCATGCAGCCGGGTGAAGCAGATTCAGAGGAAATAAACGCGATTTTCAGGGCTGCCCATTCCATCAAGGGAGGTGCAGGCACATTCGGGTTTATGGATATTTCCGCTTTCACCCACATCATGGAAACGCTTCTGGATGAGATGCGCGACGGCCGTCGTGATGTAACCTCTGATGCTATTGATGTTTTATTGAAGTCTGTAGATATTCTGCGTCACATGATGACTGCCACCCAGGATGGTGACGAGATTGATACAGATGTTGTTAAAAGTCAGCAAACCGAGTTGGAACGTATTCTCGCTTCAGATGCCAGTGGGACTGCCAATGATGCTGGCAATGGGGAGGGCGCAGGTGATAATGAGTCTGCGCCGGCGGAGACTCCTGATACCAGTGGTTCTTCAGATGAAATTGTTGGCTGGAAAATAGTATTCAATCCACATGACACTATTTTGCGTTCCGGCAATGACCCCTACCGTATCATTCGCGAGTTATCAGAACTTGGTGAGACCGAGGTTATCTGTGATACCGACCAGTTACCCGATTTAAAAGATTTTGATGTTGAAAATTACCACCTTTCCTGGGAAATCAGATTAAACGCAGCTGTTGAACAGCAGGCGATTAACGATATCTTCGACTGGGTTGAAGATGACTGCGATATGGCGATTATTCCAATTGCCGGAGCAAGTACCGGAGCAAGTACTGGCACAGGTTCGCCAGCTTCAGCAGTACCAGCAGATTCTTCCCAGTCTCAAAGTGCTGATGCAGCTACTGCTGAGTCTAAGCCGGCAGCCGAAACCGAACCTGCTCCAACTTCAGCCCCAGCCCCAGCCACAGCAGCTAAACAGGCAGCCAAGCCTGCTGCCAAATCAGGTGGTGCCAAGGGTGGAGGTGGCTCCATTCGTGTTGATACTGCCAAAATTGATTCCCTCATCAACATGGTTGGTGAACTGGTCATCACCCAGTCAATGCTCGGTATGCTTGGTGAAGACTTTGACATGTCGCGGGTTGAAAAACTTAACGAAGGATTAAGTCAGCTTGAGCGCCATACACGCGAATTGCAGGAAAGTGTCATGCAGATTCGTATGTTGCCAATCAGCTTTACCTTCAGTCGTTTTCCACGCCTGGTGCACGATCTAAGTTCAAAAATGGGCAAGAAGATCGAACTTGAAATGATCGGTGAGGAGACCGAAGTCGATAAAACTGTTATTGAAAAAATTGGTGATCCACTTGTTCACCTGGTACGCAATAGTCTCGATCACGGTATTGAAATGCCTGAAGACAGGGTGGCAGCAGGTAAGCCGGAAACGGGCAAGATCCAGCTGATTGCTTCGCATAAGGGTGGCAATATTGTTATCGAAATTCGCGATGATGGCCGTGGTCTCAACCGCGACAAGATTTTATCCAAGGCAATTGAAAAAGGCGTCATCTCCGATGCCGGTAATCTTTCTGACAAGCAGATCTACGAATTGATTTTTGAAGCCGGCTTTTCCACTGCTGACCAGGTAAGTGATGTCTCCGGCCGTGGCGTTGGTATGGACGTAGTACGTCGAAATATCAACGAACTTGGTGGCGGTATCGAAATTGAATCCACCCAGGGCCAGGGCTCTGCAATTATTATTCGCCTGCCTTTAACCCTGGCAATTCTTGATGGCCAGTCAATCAAGGTGGGTGATGAAACCTACATTGTTCCTCTGGTTTCCATTGTCGAGTCGATCCAGTGTAAACCGGAAATGCTCAACATGGTTGCAGGTAAAGGTGAAACCTTCAAGTTACGCGAAGCTTACCTGCCGATTATTCGCATGCATGAAGTTTTCGGTGTCGAAAACCCCCAGTCCACCAATATAACCGAAGGTCTGTTGGTTGTTGTTGAGGGTGACGGTCAGCGTTGTGGTTTGTTCGTTGATGAATTGCTGGGGCAACACCAGGTTGTGATCAAGTCGCTGGAAACCAACTATAAAAAAGTTGATGGCACCTCCGGGGCAACTATTCTCGGAGATGGTTCTGTCGCGCTGATTCTGGACATTCCCGACCTGATGCGATTGGCAAGACGTCATCAACCCATACAATTTTTGAAATCTGCTTAATCTTCAGGAGATTCATATGTCAGCTCAGGCTGCGGCAGAAACAGGAAAAAATAAAGACATCGACACAGACAAAGCACTCCTTGATGTGGTGGGCGATCAATACCTGACATTCAGACTGGCTGATGAAGACTACGGTATTGATATTTTGCGTGTTCAGGAAATCAGGGGCTGGGATGAGGTGACACGTTTACCCAATGCACCTGAGTTTGTCCGGGGTGTGGTAAATATTCGCGGCACGATCGTACCTGTTTACGACCTGCGCCTGAAATTCAGCATGCCGTTTCGAGAATACACCAAAAACACGGTTGTCATTGTGATTCGTACTGAAACACCCAAGGGCAATAAAAGTGTCGGCGTTGTTGTTGATGCGGTAGCCGATGTATTGCATGGACACCTGATTGATATTACCCAGTCCCCCGATTTTGGTCGTGAAACCATGACAGAAGCAATATCCGGGTTGGCCACATTTGAAGGCAACATGGTGGTTTTGCTGGATGTCGACAAGCTGGTTAAGGATGACAGTGATGATGTTGACGAAGATGAAGAAGGTAACCAAGAGTAACAATGACTGAATTTGTGCATGTTTAAAAATCGCAGTAATTTTATTTCCAGGCGAGAAAATCATGAAGATAAATGAACCCGTCACACAAAATGAAATAGACTTTCCCAAAGGCAGTATCCTGGTGTCGAAGACCGATACCAAGGGGATCATCACCTACTGTAACCGGGCATTCATTGAGATAAGCGGTTTTCCAGAAAAAGAACTGATGGGCAAGAACCATAATCTGGTTCGTCACCCTGACATGCCTGCTGTTGCTTTTCAGGATCTATGGGATACGGTTGCAGAAGGCAAACCCTGGACCGGTATTGTCAAAAATCGTGCAAAAAATGGTGATCATTACTGGGTTAAGGCCAATGTTTCGCCTATTTATGAAAACGGCCGCATTGTTGAATACATTTCTGTCAGGACTGAACCCAGTCGAGATGAGATTAACGGGGCTGATGCGCTTTACAGGGAATTAAATGCCGGGCGAGCCAGCCTGGCACCAGGCTTTACCGCCAAACTTTCAGGTTTGCTTTACAAGCTTGGTGTGAAAACACTGCTGATGACTTCGGTGATTGCCACCATCGCGCTACTTATCGCTATTGGCATCATGGTTAACATGGGAATTGATCACAATATTATTTATGGCGTCCTTACGGTCATGGGAGTGGCTACAGCAATCTTCGGTTTTGGCCTGACAGGTTTTGTCACCAGGCCGTTGGTGTATGCCAGTGAAAAACTTCAAGAAGTATCCCAGGGGAATTATTTTGACTGGGTCGATGTGAACAACCGTGATGATGAAATCGGCAAAATGCTGCAGACCATCAAGATGACCCAGATCAAACTTGGTTTTGACGTCATGGATGCACGGGAACAGGCCACTTCTGCTTCACGCATTAAAACAGCCGTGGATTCGGTAACGACTAACGTCATGTTGGCAGACCAGGATTACAACATCATTTACATGAACCCGGCAGTGCAGAACCTGATGAATGATGTTGAGGCAGACCTCAAGGAGACCCTGCCACATTTTGATGCTGCTAATTTGATAGGCACCAATATTGATGTCTTCCATAAAGATCCATCGCATCAGCGCCGTATTCTGGACAACTTAAGAGAGACCCTGGAAGCGGAATTGCTGGTTGGGGAAAGAACTTTCAATATTATAGCTAATCCCGTTTTTGATAAAAATAAACAGCGAATAGGTACAGCGGTTGAATGGCGTGATAGAACAGAAGAACTCAAGTTGTTAGCAGCTGAAGAAAAACAGCTT
Organism: uncultured Gammaproteobacteria bacterium; assembly: GCA_937926265.1. Lineage (GTDB taxonomy): Bacteria > Pseudomonadota > Gammaproteobacteria > Chromatiales > Chromatiaceae > JABDQZ01. The sequence continues at coordinate 3,491 of CALAZS010000028.1, read as the reverse complement.
GAAGCTGAAAGAAAGTTTGCACGTGAAAATTTACGTATCCGTACCGCATTGGATAACGTTTCTTCCAGTGTCATGTTAGCCAACAACGAACGTGAAATTATTTATATGAATAAAACAGCAGAAGAATTATTTATTTCTGCTGAAGACGATATCAGAAAAGATCTGCCTAATTTTGATGCGCACAGTTTGATTGGAACAAATGTTGATGGATTCCATAAAAATCCAGATATGCAAATGCGCATGATTGACGGCTTACGCCAGCCTCATAAGGCGGAGTTGAAGATTGGTGGTCGCACCATGGACTTTGTAGCTAATCCGGTATTGACTGCAGATGGTGAACGTCTTGGCACTGCAGTTGAATGGACAGACCGCACTCTTGAGGTTGCTGTAGAGGATGAGGTTGAAAGTATTGTGGCTGGCGCCAAAAACGGCGAGTTGGGACAGCGAATTGCGCTTGATGGAAAATCAGGTTTCTTCAAGCATTTAAGTATTGGCATTAATTCGCTGTTAGACAGTATAGCTTCGGTGTTTGATGATATTGCAGAAGTCATGGTCAAGCTTGAAGAAGGTGATTTAGCCAATACCATTACCACGGTTTATCGTGGCCGATTTGGTGAAGTGAAAAACAGCGTCAACGGTACAGTTAAACATCTTGAATCAACCGTTCGTTCATTAAGGGAAATGTCTGAACACATTTCTACATCGTCAGATGAAATTTCTGCCGGGAACTCCAACCTGTCTTCACGTACTGAACAGCAGGCTGCCAGTCTTGAGGAAACGGCTGCCAGTATGGAAGAGCTCACCTCAACAGTGCGCAACAATGCTGATAATGCACAGCAGGCAAACAGCGTGGCAGCTTCAGCGAGACAAACTGCAGAACGCGGTGGTGAGGTAGTCAGCAATGCTGTGCAGGCAATGGATGCGATAAACAGTTCATCGAACAAAATTGCTGAAATTATCGGCGTAATTGACGAGATCGCTTTCCAGACCAACCTGTTGGCATTGAATGCTTCGGTTGAGGCTGCCAGGGCAGGTGAACAGGGCCGGGGTTTTGCGGTTGTGGCAACCGAGGTCAGAAACCTGGCTTCACGTTCAGCCGATGCAGCGAAAGAGATTAAAACGTTGATTCAGGATTCCCAGTCCAAGGTGCAGGTGGGTGCTGAACTGGTGACAGAATCGGGAGAAACGTTAACCGAGATTGTTAACTCTGTTAAAAAAGTCGGCGATATTGTTGCCGAGATTGCAGCCTCCAGTGCCGAGCAGGCCTCAGGTATTGACCAGGTGAATCAGGCGGTAACCTCCATGGATGAAATTACCCAGCAAAATGCCGCTTTGGCTGAAGAGACATCTGCCGCTTCAGCGTCCATGTATGACAAGAGTTCTGAAATGAATGACACCATGGGTTTCTTCAAAGTGCGCAGTAACCCTGATGAGCCCTGGCCCGATGAACTGGTTCAGGATGAAGGTATTAGCGGTACCGGAAATGCAGAACTTGATTTCTATGCTGCCAGGACTGCTCATTTGGCATGGCGTCAAAAGATTCGGGATTTCCTTGATGGCAGGCAGGGGCTAACGCATAAAGAGGCTGTATCACACCGCGATTGTATTCTGGGTAAATGGTTATACAGCAGTGGTATGAAAGATTATGGCCATTTGGATGAAATGCAGCACATGGAAAAACAACATGAAAAAATGCATGCGATCATCCGTGAAATTATTGATATGAAAAATAGCGGCAATGCAGTTGCGGCAGAAAATGAATTCCACCAGGTGGAATCACTTTCAGGCGAAATTGTCGATTTGCTGAAAACTGTTGAACACAAAGTCGGTTGAGGTTGCCAGTAAATGACAAGCATCACGCAAGATGAAAATACAAACGGACAGTTCCTGAGCTTTACCCTTGGAGGTGAAGATTATGGTGTTGATATCTTACGTGTACAGGAAATCAGGGGATGGGAAGAGTTAAGACCTTTGCCCGATACGCCTGAGTATGTCAAAGGTGTTCTTGACCTGCGCGGAACCATCGTTCCAATTATTGACCTGCGTATACGTATGAGCATGCCCAATGTTGAATATCATCCGACCACGGTGATTATCGTGTTGTCGGTGATGGATGAGGGTGGCAAACCACACCAGGTAGGTGCTGTGGTTGATGCGGTTTCCGATGTGTTGGATGTCAAGGCCGATGAAATTAAAAAAGCCCCCTCTATTGCCTGCAAGATAAATGACCGCTATTTGCGTGGCATGGTATCCCGGGATGATCGCATGGTGATTTTGCTGGATGTTGATTTGCTGTTTAAGCCAAATGAAATCGGTGTTTTGGAAACACTGAATTAATCATCAGGCAGTTGGAAACATAATGAAAAAAATTGCGGTACTTAATCAAAAAGGTGGTGTCGGTAAAACGACAGTTACTGCCAATTTATGTCATGCGCTGGCTTTGGCAGGACAGAAGGTAATCGCAGTTGATCTTGATCCGCAGGGGCACCTGTCAGCCAGCCTGGGAATATTCAAACCACCCAAGCATGGCATTGCTGATGTTATGCAGACAGAGCGCAGCCTGGCCTCTGTGCAGATTGATACACGTGAAGGCCTTCACCTGGTACCTGCCGGTCTTGGGCTCAGGGATATGGAAGAGTCCGGTGGTAACGTTAAAGAAAAAATGGAATTGCTCAACAAAGCATTATTGCAGGTGCCCGAAACGACTGACTATGTGATTCTGGATTGTCCGCCTTCATCAGGCTTGATAGCTGCGAATGCTATTTTGGCTGTTGATGAAATTTTAATACCTGTTTCCGGCGATTACCTGTCTCTAAACGGCTTGGCTCATCTGTTAATTACGCTTAAACGTTTTGACCCGATAAGAAGCAAGCCAATGAAAAAGAAAATTGTGCTGAGTCGTTTTGTGGCCCGGCGCCGGCTTTCCCAGGAAGTCCTGGAAAAACTGCTGGAACATTTCCCGGGTATGATTTTACAAACGCCGGTTCGTGAAGCTTCAATTCTGGCTGAGTGTCCCGGTGTTGGCAGAACTGTTTTCGAATACCGGGAAAACTCGGGTTCAGCGGAAGACTTTAAAATGCTGGCTTATGATGTGATGCAAGGGAACACCATGTCATGACGACCAGAAAAAAGACAGTTAAGAAAAAAGTGCCAGTTAAGAAAAAAACGGCTGTGAAAAAAAAGGCTGCTAACAGGAAAAAAGTGGCCTCCAAAAAAACAGCCAGTAAAACAATGGCTGGAAAAAAACAGACTGTCGAGCAGGATGAATCTTTGCTCGGTTATGACCCGTTGGCAGGCCTGGGAATAGCAGAGGATGAATCAGGTGCAATTGTCGATGCCGAGGAAAATACTGAAGCACCTTTGCTGGTTCATGACCCGATAGCAATGTTAAGCGAGTCTGGTACTTTTGATACCAACGAGTTTAATGCTACAGAACCAGAACCAGAACCAGAACCAGAACCAGAACCAGAACCAGAACCAGAACCAGAACC
>CALAZS010000027.1 GCA_937926265.1 uncultured Gammaproteobacteria bacterium | reverse complement strand
ATTGTTTTTCACGATCAGAGGGATGATGCTGCCCTAGATAATAATGCTGCCATTTAAATCAGCCAAGCTAACCGCTGATTATCCCCAGATTTCTTTAAGCCGTGCATCACGACCACAGCGGTAACGGTAGAACTTGTATTTCAGACTATTGTTTTTGTAATAATCCTGGTGATAACTTTCCTCACCTTTAATGGGATAAAATACCTTTGCATCAAGTATGGGTGTGACGACCTTTTTATCAGGAAATTGAGCAATGACTTTCTGTCGCGATTTTTCAGCTAACGCCCTTTCAGTTTCATTGGCGACAAAGATTGCGCTTAAGTAGCTGAAACCCTTGTCACAAAACTGGCCTCTTGGGTCAAACGGGTCAATATTCACCCAGTAATGATCTAATAAGTCCTGATAGCTGACTTTTTCAGGGTCATAGGTAATTTCAACGGCTTCATAATGACCGGTATGGTCACCGTTATAGGTGGGATTTTTTAACTCGCCGCCGGTAAAACCCGAAATGACATCAGTAACGCCTTCCAGCTTTTCAAAGTCAGCTTCCATACACCAGAAACAGCCGCCGGCAAAAACCGCTTTTTCTGAGGCGGCTATATTTGTATAGGTTAAAAATAAGACTAATAGCAAACCAATTCGAATCACAATTCTTCTCCGTTAATCTGTTGCCAACAATAGACCGGCAATCCCAGCGATAGTTTTCAAGATGGTAGAAATATTTCTGGCTTTCAATCAGAGAATTTTTAGTGATTAAAATAGATCGATGTCACCGCCCGTCTGGTTCTGGGCTTTGTTTTTAGCAATTTCAACATCAATTTTGGCGGCATCTGATGCGAGCCGGATTATGTCCTCTACATTCAAATTACTGTCAAAGTAGGCAACATCTTTCATGATTTTTTCAGTGTGCTCGCCCAGTTGGTTACTGACTTCACTGTTAAGCTGGGCAACCGACATAGTGCTGTTGGTTTGTTCTGAGATATTATTGATCCTTATCGAGATTTCAGAAGACGCGGCTGCCTGTTCGGTGGCAGAGGTCGCTATTTGGGAAATCATGGTATTCACATTGCCAATTTCTTCACTGATTTGGGACAGTGAAACCAGTGTTTCTGCTGATTGATCGGTGGCAATTGAGGCCTGTTCCTTGCCATGTTCCATTACCTCAACGGCCTGGTTAATGTTGCTGTGCATGTCTTCAAGTACGCGATGAATTTCACCGGTGGCATCCTGGGTTTTAACCGCGAGGTTTCTGACTTCATCGGCAACCACGGCAAAGCCACGACCCTGTTCACCGGCACGCGCAGCTTCAATTGCAGCATTCAATGCCAGCAGGTTGGTTTGTTCTGCAATGGAAGAGATGGTTGAAATAATATTGGTAACATCCTGACTTTTGTTATGTAACTCATCTATAACGTTTGAGGTGTTGGTCACTTCGTGGACAAGCCTTGAGACGGTTTCACCCAGCTGTTTAACCAGGTTGGTTCCCTTGTTGGTCTGTTCTGCAGCATTTTGGGTAGCCACTGACGTGGTTTCTGAACTTTGGGCAACTTCCTGAATGGAAGAGGTCATTTGCGTGGTTGCGGTTGATACACCGGTTGTATCTGACATCTGTTGCGCCATGAGTTGGTATGACTCAGAGCTTGTATGATTAAGCTTTTCAGAAATTAACATCATGTTATAGGAGTCTTCTGAGAGTTTCCCTACAACTGTGCTAAAACGTGCCTGTAACAGTTTCAATGCCAGTTTAAGTTTGCCAATTTCATCCTCAGATTCAATTGAGATCTTTTGTTTCAGGTTACCGGAACTCATCAGTTCAACCTGGTCGATGAGCTGGGTTATTGGTGTATGCATGTACTTGTAAAAATAAATCAAACCAATCAGCAGGATAATCGGAGAAAGTATCGCCAGGCCGACCATGACTGATGATGAAACCAGGCCAAATGACCAGAGGATATCCCCGAATAATGGCAGTGCGCCGGCGATAAGAAATATGGTTGCCATTCTTTTAAAGAAAGACATGTCCAATATTCTGAAGGGTTTATCAATTTTTAAACTGCTATCCTTGTTGAGCTTTGCATATAAAGTATCAGCGGCCCTGATCTGTTCAGTGGTTGCTTTCGAACGGACTGATTGGTAACCAATCTTCTGGCCGTCTTCAATAATGGGTGAAACAAATGCTTCCACCCAGTAGTGGTCACCGTTTTTACAGCGGTTTTTTACCATGCCGCGCCAGGAGTTACCTTTTTTTACCGTTGACCAGAGGTCTTCGAATGCTGCTGGTGGCATATCAGGATGCCTGACAACGTTATGACTATGGCCAACCACTTCTTCTTCAGAAAAACCGCTGATGTTTAAAAATTCTTTATTAACGTATGTGATAACGCCTTTCAGGTCCGTAGTTGAAATGATGGTTTCATCATCTTTGAGTTGTATTTCTTTGTTGGTAACGGGTAGGTTTTTTTTCATTGTTCGAGTGTTTGTCTCTTCTAAGATATGAAGATGATAAGACGAAATCTGAACAATTAGAATATGCCTGATTTAAAATCAATAAAAGATTAAATCATTGCAGACGTGCATTGATCTGAAAGCCAGTAAAAATGATAGGGTGGAATGACAAGCTCATCATTGAAGATTGACGGTGCGTCTCCACTGATAAAGTCTTTGAGTTGGCCAAATTCGAAGTTGCCACGATTTCCCAGGTCCAGAAGATTAAGATGTTGTGGCTTGGAGTCAAAATTGGCAACTACCAGTACTTCCTCCTTGTCGCGATCCGGGTTGTTCCTGACAAACACAAACAGGTGTGGATTATTAACTTCAATCAATTCGCGGTTATTAAAATCAGCAAATGCGGGGATGCTTTTGCGTGTCGCAATCAGTTTTTGCAGGCCGCTGAATATGCGTTGTTCAATACTGCCATGATTGTGACGTGATTCGGATTTCTTCCAGTCAATGCGAGGCCTGTGAATCCAGCGATTGTCATTGGCCTTGTTCTCATCCTGTAAATAAGAATCATCGTTGAGGGTGCCGATTTCATCACCGTAGTACAAAAGTGGAATGCCACCGAAAGACAGAATCATGCTATGCATTAACAGGATTATCTGGATTGAATCATCAATGAGCTTTTCATCATTTTGTTCTATTGCAACCTGGAGTCCCGCCAATGAGGCGAGTGATCCGGAAATCCGGGCATCCCCGGTTTTCAGGTTCCTGCCAAAAGGAACACCCTTGGCAATTGATTTTTTATAGTCGCCGGTAAAATAATCAAGCAAAAACCGGCGGTGTGAAATGGGTTCGTAACCTGCAGCGACAATATCCCTGTCATCAAAACCAAAGCCGATATCATCATGGCACCGAATGTAATTCAGCCAGGTGGCGCGGTTGAGTTTATTCGGCAGGCTCTTGATGCCCTGGGTAAGAATCCTCGTGTTCTTTGTTGCCACGCTGTCCCATAACAGAGCCATCAGTGTTGCGTTGTAGGCTATCTCACATTCCTTGGCGATGACCGCATCTTCACCAAAGTATTTTATGATTTCCGTAGGATTGACAATGGCCTCGGCAATAAACAGGACGCCCGGTGCAGTAACCTGGCAGCAGTCTTTCATGAGTTGCAGAATTAAGTGAGCTTCACGTTCGTTCTGGCTGATCGTGCCAATTTTTTTCCAGAGAAAAGCAACAGCATCAAGACGTATAACATCAGCACCCTGGTTGGCCCAGAACAGGATGATATCAACCATCTCGATAAAGACTTCCGGGTTGCCGTAATTCAGATCCCACTGGTAATCATTGAATACCGTCATCACCCAGCGCTGCATTGTTTCATCATAGGTAAAGTTGCCGGGTGCGGTTTCAGGAAACACTTCCGGCATGGTTTCCTCGAACATGTCCGGAATATCCCTGTCAGGAAAGCTATAGAAAAAGTTTTGATATTTTTCATTACCCTGGCGGGCTTGCCTGGCCCATTCGTGCTGGTCTGAAGTATGGTTAACCACAACATCCAGGGTTAACAGCATTTGGCGTTTACGCAAGTGCCCTGAAAGTGCTTTGAGGTCGTCCAGTGAACCGAAGCGTTTGTCGATGTCCTTGAAATCACTGATTGCATAGCCGCCGTCACTTGCACCATCCGGGCATTTCATCATTGGCATGATGTGTAGCATGTTGATGCCAAGTTCCTGCAGGTAGGCACAGTGGTTTTGTACACCGTTGAGGTTGCCTGCAAAGCCGTCAGCATACAGCGCCATGGCTACCCAGTTCTGATCAAGGAACCAGTTATGGTCATGTTCTCGCTCAATATCCAGCTCTTCAAGTTCATCGTCACGTTCAATGTAACGGCTGGCCAGAACCTCAACCAATTTAACCATTTGCTGAAGAAAATCCGGACGTTTCCCATAAAGGTGGGTGAACAGTGAATGAATGGCATAAAAATTAGCGCCAAGCCGGGTATAAAAGCGCAACAGGTTGCGTTTACGAATTTCCGGCTTTATTTCATCCAGAATCTGGTTAAGCAGAGAGTGTGATACTTGTTCATACATAAGTAAGTGGTGTTCAGTTCAGTTGCCAACTTTGACTAAAGTCCGCATAAAATGATTTGTCTGTGACGGTGGCACCCTGTTGTTGAACTATAGCCGAGGCAAAAGCCTGGGCGCGTTCAATTATTTGTTGCAAAGGCCACTTATTCATTAAGCCCAATATTACAATTGAAGAAAATGCATCGCCTGCACCTACCGTATCAACGATGTTGATCTCGTTATCCTGAGATGCTGCCGGTGATATTTTATGATGCTGGCCTTCAGCGGTCAGGATTTCCGCTCCCTTGCTGCCATGAGTCAGGATAGCGCCTTTCAGGTTAAATTCCTTTATGAAAGCGGCAAGCTTTTCATCCTCAGGTTTGCCGCTGTCAAATAACTGCCCAAGTTCATCCTTGTTGAGCTTTACCCAGTCGGCATGTTTTAACAGCTGCAGCACCTGTTCCCTGTTCCACCAGGGTGGCCTTAAGTTAACATCGATAAAAATATTTTCCGGCCTGGTTTTTAAAAGCTCTTGCAGGGATTTTTCAGAAGCCTGGTTTCGTAAAGCCAGTGTGCCGTGATACAGCAAATGACATTTTTCAGATATGGAGACAGGCTGAATATTGTCGTAGGCACTTGGATTAACAATATCGTAATGCGGTTCGCCATCTTTTATATCGATATTGACCAGGCCGGTCGGCAGTTCTTCATCAATCTGCAGGGCATAGGTGTTCATGCCATGATCCATCAGGCTTTTTTGTATTTGAATACCATCATGATCATTACCAATGCGACTGATGAAGTAGGGTGACTGGCCAAATGCCTGCAAGTGCCAGGCGACATTGAATGGAGCACCACCCAGTACCCGGTTACCATCGGGGAATACATCGAAAAGCACTTCACCAAAAATACAGAGTTTTTCATTCATGATGCTGAATTGTTCTGCTGGTTAAATATCCATTCTTGCGTAAATGGAAAATAATGTACAACGCCTTCCAGTATACCGGCGCTGTAATTTCCGTTCATGTCGGCAAGTTTTCCTTCGGCGAGGTAAAGTTGTTCTGTATGGCCATTTTCATTGGCAAGTAATATTGCAAGCTGCTGTACGTCAGGTTGACTGTTGGCAACCAGTATCGAGGAAACCGGGCTGGCAAGTACTTCGATATCGTTGCCACTGTCACCACTGAAAACGGTATTTTCCAGGGTATAACCCTGCATTTTCATCAGGGCTTCAATCGCATGAAATTTTGAGGCGCTGGCAGGCAGAATATCAAGCAGTCCAACGCCGGCCGGCTCATCAATGCTCCATATTAATGTGGCCCTGATGCCTTTATCGTCGAAGCGTTGTTCTATCAGGACCTGCAAAGCACGATGGTTAGCCTGTAACGGAACGTAATAGCTTAATTTAAAATTATTTTGCTTGGCTGACTCCTGTAATCTCAGTGCATGAATATCATTTAACAGGTTTTTAATATCCGCATGTGAATAGCCTGCCCAGTCACTGGCAATATAAGACTCCCATTCGGTTTGGCGGACCCAGTTGTCTGCACTTTCCACCAGGTAAATGGTGCTGCCTACATCACCTATGACGAAATCCGGTAATGGCAGGCAATAGTTGTTAATGGCTTTTTGAACCAGTTTTTGATGGCGGCCTGTTACGTAGGCAAGTGACACTTCGTCTCTATTTACCAGATTTTTAAAAAGCTGGCGGGCCTTTGGCGATTCCGGTTGCGGGCCATTTGGAATCAGTGTGCGGTCCAGGTCGGTGCAGATTAGCAGTCGATCAGGCATCGGGGACTCTGCAGGCGTCAAAAAAGTCGTAGTGCTCCAATGCTTCCATAATGCCGGAGGCATGTGCTTGCCCGGCAAAATAAATGCGGTCGGTATCGGTTAACTGTGACAGCTCCTCATGATGACGGTTTTCGACTACGACAGCCAGGGTGTTACCGCGCATCATGTCCTCATCTGCGCCCGAGCCACCGGCAACCAGGGTATGTTCAAGTGGAATTTCGAGCCGTTGGGTAACGTATCTGAGTGCCTGACCTTTTGAAGCCCGGGACGGGATAATATCGAGAAACTGACCGAAAGATAATATGACATTGGCGTTGATGTCTTTCTTATGTAACAGCTTGATGATCTCCTGTTGCTCGGGAGCGTTTTCAGCATCATAAAAATAAGAAATTTTATGCGCTGTCTGTTCTGACTTTGGCTGTCTTTTCAGACCGGGTAAGCCGTTAAGCAATTTACTGATGCGCGTAGGTGCCCAGTCATAATCAATATGATCTTCCCAGAAATCGTCCTCGGTAAGGTTTTGTCCATAATGGATTCGGGTGCCAAGGCTGCTGATAAGAATATCGGGTTTGGGAATACCTTGTTTTTTGATCAAGGCTAATGCGGAATCAATACGTCGCCCGGTGGCTATACCAAAAGAAACACACTTACGGTTTTCTTTAATAATGACAGCGAACTCTTTCAGGGCAGTCGGGTTGCCAATAAGATTTTGATCCAAATCACTGAATATTGCTCGGTCACGATAGCGCAATGTTTTTGGTATTGGCTTGCTTTCAGGCAGGGACTCGTAATCAGCTTCGAGCCTGTTGATTTTATCAAGGTAGCTGGCGGCATGAGCCTGCCATGAATAATATTTGCGTACACCATTAATGCCGTTTCTGGAATTTTCCTGCCAGCTCTGTTCATCATTAAGAAAATAGAGCAGCGCATCTGAAATTTCCTTTTTATCCAGGGGATCAACCAGTTTGCCGCATTGGCAGTTGGCAATAATATCCACCGGTCCGCCATTTTCTGTTGCAACGATAGGCAAGCCACTGGCAGCAGCCTCAAGAATGGTTAAACCGAATGGTTCAGTCAGGGCAGGGTTGATAAAAATGCCTTTGCTCATGGCGGCAAGTCGGTAAATTTCAGGCACGTCTGTCGACTGGTGTGACTTGGGTATGGCAACCTTGCCGTACAGATCGTAGTTATCGATTAACAGCAGTATGTTTTTAAAAACCTGGCGGGCTCCTTTGTCCAGGTCGTTAATGTCATCCCGGTTACCGGCAACAATCAGTAAGTTGGCCTTGTCCTGCAGTTCCACAGACTCTCCATAAGCTTCCAGCAGGGTAAGAATGTTTTTTCTTTCATCAGGGCGAGATAAAGCCAGAATTAAGGGTTTGTCAGGTTCTCTTAAAAAATGCCCCAGGGACTTTTTAAATTCAATCTCTTCTTTTTCACTGTAAGGGTGAAACTGCTCAAGGTTTGTGCCGGGTGGAATAACAGCCATGCGCCCCGGGGTGTAATAGTTGTATAACGCATACTGTTCTTCAATTTCGTTATGTGTACTGGTAATCACAAGATCGGCATTTGCCAGTACCTCTTCTTCAGCATCAATTCGGCGTGCGATATTGTAGGTGATTTCAATTTCATCACGGGAAAGCCCGCGCGCCAGTAGACGTTTGCGCTTATCACGTCCGAGTGAATGTCCGGTATGAACCAAAGGCACGCTCAGCAGGTTTGATAACCTGACACCTACATAGCCGGCATCGGCATAATGGCTGTGTACCAGGTCTGGCATATGAGGCTGGCCGGATAACCATTTAAATAAGTTATCCATAAAGCTGTCGAGGTGGTCCCAAAGCTGTTCTTTGGGAATATAGGCAGCCGGTCCAGCTGGAATACGAATTATTCGGGCTTTTTCAGAAAGTTTTTCAACCGGTTGTGCATAGTCAGGATTGACCAGGGGAGAGTCCACAAGGCGCGTGACCAGGTCTACCTGGGCGACATCGTCAAGTTCGGCAAGGCTCCTGGCGAGGTCAACAACATATTTTGTTTGACCGCCAGTATCTGCATCACGGCCCAGTTCCAGGTCGTGTCCCCTGATTAGCCCATGAATACTGAGCAATAACAGGTAACGCTGTTTGTTGGTAGAAGACATTTAAGATCTACCATTCTAACAACTGGGGTATTCATTTCAACGTTACCGCGTTAATCGCACAGATTTAGCGAGCCTGGAGATTTTTCAGACCAGTTATAAATGCACAACCTTGGAGCTTTCATTAGTGATATTGGCTTGTAATGCTTTGGCCTGTTTTCTACGTTCATGCAGTAAAGGCTCAGTGTAACCACTGGGTTGTTGCATACCCTTAAAGATAAGGTCGCAGGCTGCATTAAACGCAACACTGTTTTCAAGATCGTTTGTCATCGGGTAATAGCTGCTGTCGTTTTTATTCTGCTGGTCTACCTTGGCTGCCATGTTGGTGAGACTCTCTATGACCTGTTCTTTTGTGCAAATACCATGATGCAGCCAGTTTGCCAGGTGCTGACTGGAAATACGTAATGTTGCACGGTCTTCCATTAAACCGGTGTTATGAATATCCGGTACCTTGGAACAGCCAACGCCCTGGTCAATCCAGCGTACCACGTAACCGAGTATGCCCTGTGCGTTGTTATCGATTTCGTTTTGAATTTCAACAGCCGTCAGTTCTTTATCCAGTAAAGGAATTTTCAGCATATCATCGATGTTGGCTGTTTCACGGTTCATCAGTTGTTTCTGCTGTTCACGCACATCCACCTGGTGATAGTGCACTGCATGCAGAGTGGCTGCGGTCGGCGAAGGCACCCAGGCACAGTTTGCGCCAGCCATTGGCTGGCTAATTTTCTCATCCATCATGTCAAACATGGAATCAGGTTTTGGCCACATGCCTTTGCCAATTTGCCCATGACCGGCAAGGCCAGTTGCCAGGCCAATATCGACATTGTAGTTTTCGTAAGCCTTAATCCATGCCTGTTGTTTCATAGCGTCTTTACGCTGCATGGGGCCTGCCAGCATACTGGTGTGTATTTCATCACCGGTACGATCCAAAAAGCCGGTGTTGATAAAGATAATACGGTCTTTAGCTTCAGCTATGCAGGCTTTCAGGTTAACAGAAGTTCTGCGCTCTTCATCCATAATGCCTATTTTCAAAGTCTTGCCTGGTAAGCCAAGCAGGGCTTCTACCCGGGCAAATAATTCGACCGTGAAGGCGACTTCTTCAGGGCCATGCATTTTAGGCTTAACGATGTAAACACTGCCTGTTCGGCTGTTACCCTGTTCACCGCGTTTCAGATCATGAATGGCAATCAGGCTGGTAATGACAGCATCCATTATGCCTTCAGGGATTTCTGCATTATCCCGTGTCAGAATGGCATCATTGGTCATCAAATGACCGACATTTCTGACCAGCATCAGGCTGCGCCCTGGCAAACTGAATACTTCACCCTGGGGTGACAGGTAATCGCGATCCGGCAGCATGGCGCGTTCCACATGACGATAGCCTTTATTGAAATGCGCTGTCAGTGTGCCTTTCATCAGGCCAAGCCAGTTGCGGTAAACAGATACCTTGTCTTCTGCATCAACAGCTGCAACGGAATCTTCGCAGTCCTGAATTGCTGTAATGGCTGATTCCATGATGACATCACAAAGACCGGCGGGGTGACGCTGACAGGCTGACACGCTCGGGTCGAAACGCAATTCAAAATGCAGTCTGTTGTGGCAGAAAAGTAAATTCGACAGGTTGCCATCGGTGAATTGATAGCCTTTGAACCTTTCCGGGTTTAACAGGTAAGTTGTGTCGCCATTGGTAAGCACGCACTCAACCTGCTTGTGTGCTTTTTGTTTATCACCGGTATCACTTTCTATCAAACGATATCCTCGCACCTCCGCATGGCTGGCGTTTTGTAACGGTATGGACTGGTCCAGCAGGCGGTTTACAAACTCAAATACCTTGCTGCCGCGTGAAGGATTGTAAGTAATGTCTCTTTCAAAGCCCGGTGTTTCCTCGATCACGTCAGTGCCATAAAGGGCATCAAATAAACTGCCCCAGCGCGCATTAGCTGCGTTTAATGCGTAGCGGGCGTTGTTAACGGGCACGACAAGTTGAGGGCCGGCAATGTCTTTAATTTCGGCATCAACATTGCTGGTTGAAACCTGGAAGTCTTCGGGTGCCGGGGCCAGGTAACCAGTTTTTTCCAGGAAGGCTTTGTAAGCTGCTTCATCTTGGGCTTTGCCCTGGTTGGATTGGTGCCATTGATCTAATTGCTGTTGTAGCTGCTCGCGTTTTTCAAGCAGTGCTTCGTTCTTTGGGCTTAGTTCTGAAATAAGTTTTTCAAAACCCTGCCAGAAGCCTTCGGTATGAACATCGGTACCGGGTAACGCTTCCTGTTCAATGAAATCCGCTAAAACCTTTGCTACCTGTAGCTGACCTTTTTGAACTCTATCCACCTGATACCTCCTTACCGGTAATTAATTTGAGTGAAATCCGCAATTTTTAATAATGTCAGTTTTATTGCAGTATTAACTTTAGAGGATATATTTGGTTATTAATATTAATTAATTAAATACAAGCTATTTAAACAAATGCAAAATTTTCCTATGCGTTTCCCCTATAGTGAAAAAACCAAGCATCCGCAGAGATGCTGTTTTTATGTTGCCCTGATCGAGCAGGGCAAAAAAATAATTCATTCATTGGAGAGCTGGAAATGACTAGAGAAGAACAGATTAAGGCGTTAGAAAAAGACTGGGCGGAGAATCCGCGTTGGAAAGGAGTTAAGCGTGGATACAGTGCCGGCGACGTAGTACGTCTGCGTGGTTCTGTGCAGCCTGAGTGCACTTTGGCAAAAATGGGTGCTGAAAAACTTTGGGATCGCGTTAACGGTTCTGCCAAGAAAGGTTATGTTAATGCCTTTGGCGCGATCTCGGCCGGGCAGGCAATGCAGCAGGCTAAAGCAGGTCTTGAGGCTGTCTATCTTTCCGGCTGGCAGGTAGCTGCTGATGGCAATACCTCGGAAACCATGTACCCTGACCAGTCGCTGTACGCTTATGATTCAGTGCCTACCATGGTTCGACGCATCAATAACACGTTCAAACGTGCTGATGAAATTCAATGGGGCCGTGGTGTTGATTCGAACAGTGAAGAATTCATTGATTACTTTCTGCCAATCGTGGCGGATGCTGAAGCCGGTTTTGGTGGCGTGTTAAACGCATTTGAACTTATGAAAAACATGATCAATGCCGGTGCTGCCGGGGTTCACTTTGAAGACCAGCTTGCTGCCGTAAAAAAATGTGGTCACATGGGTGGCAAGGTCCTCGTACCAACTTCTGAAGCAGTACAGAAACTGATTGCTGCTCGTTTTGCAGCTGATGTTATGGGTGTGCCAACTATCGTACTGGCAAGAACAGATGCAGAAGCTGCGAACCTGTTGACGTCAGATGTCGATGAAAATGACAAGCCATTCTGTACAGGTGAGCGTTCTTCTGAAGGTTTCTTCAGGGTGAAAAATGGCCTGGAGCAGGCGATCAGTCGTGGTCTTGCCTATTCACCCTATGCTGACCTGGTGTGGTGTGAAACAGGTACGCCGGATATTGGCTTTGCACGTGAATTTGCGCAGGCGATTCATGCTGAATATCCTGACCAGTTATTGTCTTACAACTGCTCACCATCGTTTAACTGGAAGAAAAACCTGTCTGATTCACAGATAGCTTCATTCCAGGAAGAACTCTCTGATCTGGGTTACAAGTATCAGTTCATCACGCTCGCTGGTATTCATGTTAACTGGTACAACACCTTCCAGTTTGCTCATGCCTATGCGCAGGGTGAAGGTATGAAACATTACACTGAAATGGTTCAGGAAAAAGAGTTTGCTGCCCGTGATAAAGGTTATACCTTTGTATCTCATCAGCAGGAAGTGGGTGCAGGTTACTTTGATGATGTAACCACCGTTATCCAGGGTGGCAGTTCATCCGTTGTTGCATTAAGCGGCTCCACAGAAGAAGCGCAATTTGGCTGATAGCTTCTTTCGCTGCGCCAGGGAAGGCTTTTTTTCAACCTCAGGGAGAAATACTTGAAATATAAAACCGCTGATCTTTATGACAAGTATGAAAACGCCCTGTCCATTTGTGAGCCATTGTTTTCAGACTATGGCGGCAACATCAGCTTCAACGGTAAAGTACGCACCCTGAAATGTTTTGAAGATAATTCCCTGGTACGTGAAATGCTGGGTGAAAAAGTCGATGGTGATGTGTTGGTGGTTGATGCCGGTGGTTCACTGCGCTGTGCCATGCTTGGTGACCTTCTGGCACAAAAGGCTGTTGATAACGGCTGGTCGGGTGTCGTGATGTTTGGCTGTATTCGGGATGCTGAGGAAATATCAGCTATGCCGCTGGGCGTTAAAGCATTGGCGACCTTGCCTGCCAAGAGTGAAAAAAAGGGTTTGGGTGAACCGGATGTACCTGTCAGGATTGCCGGTGTTGATTTTAAACCGGGGCAATACCTTTATGCAGACAGGGATGGTGTTGTCGTGAGTGAAACAGCGTTGACGCTTTAGTTAACTAGTTTCTTTGGCTGTACAGTCTGCATTCATCAATAAAATTTTCTGTACTTTGTGGCATCGGAATACGCGCACGTGTTATGAATGAAATCAGCCGCACACCGGCTTTTAAGAGATGACGCGCGTCTAATGCCTGAATGGAATTGTCCTTGTCATATTCAGTATTATTGTCAGGTAAATGATCGGTAATTTCCTCACCGGCAACAACAAATTCAGACCAGACATCAAAGTTATCTTCATCTGTCCTGAGTGTTTCGCATTTAAGTTTTGCCGCTTTGCCTAGCTTTTCTATGCGTTGCACCATGAGTTCATCATTACCAAAGCATTCGATCATGTGTGAGGTCAGGTCATCGATGTTTTTCATGGTCATGGCGATCTTGATGTAACGGCTTTGATAGAAGTCGGGAATTGTCATCACAAAGGCTTTAAACGGTTCACCCCAAAGTTCATCGATACCTTCATCGCCATTACGGTGCTTGACCATTTTGCCCATTTCCAGGGCTTCCTGCAGGTAGGAACCAAGGCTGCGCATCAGCTCGTTTTGCGGGGAGATGGTGATACCAGTTTCTTCAAGGCCCACCAGGTGATTAAAAATTCCCGCTGCCCGGTTGAACAGGGCACCTGCTACCATTGCGCCTTTAACCCGTTTCTTTTTTGGGTCGCTTTCAGCCTCGTATGCCTGGCGTACCTTTTCGAGTAAATGACCTGGAATATTGATGTTATGTTCCATGTGGTTGAACAGGCGCCAGGTAAGCGACTGGATCAGGCGTTTCTTGGCCTTGAGGTTATCCGTTGGTGGTTCGTAATAACGTATCCAGTAACCATCAAAGTAGATTTTATCCAGGCCATCAATAACCCGGCGTGTTCCATTTTCCAGATTTGTTCCGTTTTCTATTGGCTTGTTCATAACTGCTTACCCGTAAGGTTTACCAGTTATGATAGCGAAAAGTTTTACGGACGGTCAGTAAAAAATGCCGGATCGATCATATCAATGAAAGCCTGGGTCTGCGGGCTTAAAAATTTGCCGCGACGTACCACGACCCCATAAGAGCGCTTGGGTATGAATTCATCAAGCGGGTATTGGAACAATTCATCTTCATCGCTTAAACAAACACCGGTGACAATCGAGACACCCATATCAAGCGAGACATACTTTTTAATAATCTCCCAGCCGCCGGCTTCCAGTGACACCTGGAACCTGGAGCCATGCTGTTCAAACACCATTTCAAGCATGCGCCAGGTAGCGAGGTGGCGAGGCGGCAGGATCAGTCCATAGGGGCTGATGTCATCCAGGGTGATTTTTTTCTTTTTGGACAAGGGGTGTTTTGTCGGTGTAATCAGCGTTGAGCTATAGAAAATAGAGGGCCGGTAAATGATATCGTCAGGTATATCGAGCATTGAACCGATTGCCAGGTCCGCTTCATCAGATCGCAACATGGCCATGCCGTCCCGGCCGGTTACATTGTGCAGTTTGATCTGAATGCCCGGGTAGGCCTCAGTAAAGCGTTTGATAAATTCCGGCATGATGTAAAGCAGTGTGGATTCACCTGCCGCGATATTAAGTTCACCGCGGTCGAGCCGGCCAAAGTGGGCGTGGAAATTTTGTTCCAGTCCATCGATGCCATCAACCAGTGGCTGGGCAACCTGTAACAGAACCGCTCCTTCGGGGGTTAAGGAAATTTGCGGTCCACGTCGTTCAAATACCGTGATCTTGAGTTCTCTTTCAAGAGCCTGAATCTGCAGGGTCACGGTAGGCTGGCTTTGAAACAGGGCTTCGGCGGCCTGCGAAATGCTGCCGGTTTTGGCGGCCATGCAAAAGGCACGTAGTTGTTTTAGACGGTTTTGTTTGTAAAACACCGTGCTGGTTTTTTTTGCCATAGGGTTTCCAGAGTTTTCGTAGCTATTATTATTTATTGAATAAATGATTTAAAAATAGTCTATTGTAATGTTAAATACTAGGGTTGTGTGTATTCCTGACTGTCATAATTACTAAAACATGTGTCAATTATGATGCCCGGTTACTGCCGCGAAAGCGGGAGTCCAATGTCATGTGTTTTAAAGCCTGGTTGGTTTAGTGGATTTGACGTGATGATAGTGGGATTAATCAGCTCATCATCTGTGTACAATGTTCGTTAATAAATACGGATGAGAAAACCAGTCTTTATCAAAAAGCCATTTAAAATTACTGGCAAATAACCTATAGCGATTTCATTGCATGAATGAACAATTAAAACAATCAACCAGGAGATTTCTGGATAAGCAAAAACTTATCGGTTTTGGCATTATCCTGCTCGCTGTTTTGATATTTGTCTTTCTAAAAAACACAAAACCTCAGCAGCCGGGTGTTGAGGTCAAACAGAAAGTCTGGCCGATTAAAACCATGTCGGTAAAACTCGAGAGCCTGTCACCGGTGTTTACACTCTATGGCACAGTTGAATCAAACTCACTGGTTACTGCGGCTTCACCTGTTGCCGGTGTGATTGAATCAGTGCCGGTGAATGAAGGCGACGAGGTCACCAGGGACCAGTTGCTGGTGCAGCTGGCAACCGCTGATATTGAATTGCCCTACCAGGCAGCCAAGGCTGATGTGGCTGATACCGAAGCCCAGCTTAATTTGCAGGGCCTCAACTACCAGGCGAATTTAAAAAAGCTTGAGCATGAGCAGGAAGTGCTGAAAATCAAGCAGCAGGATGTGAAACGCAACACGGAACTGATTAACAAAAAACTGCTGTCCCAGGCACTACTGGATCAGTCCAAAGAGGCACTCACACGCCAGGAGTTCTCGGTTGTTGGTGCCGAACTTTCGGTTCAGGAAAACAAGGTTAAGGTTGAACAGTTAAAGGCCAGGCTGGATAAGGCCAGGGTCAACCTGCAACAGGCAGAAATTAACCGTCAACGAGGTATTGTGCATGCCCCTTACGACGGACGTATCACTGATGTGCATGTCTCACAGGGCGACCGGGTTAACATCAATGCACCAATGATTTCTTATTATGATCTTGATAGCCTGGAGCTCAGGGCGCAGGTGCCGGTTGCACAGACAGCAATGATTTACCAGGCAATGCATGCCGGTGAAACGCTCAAGGCACAATTCATTTTTAACAATCAAACCTACGAAATGCCTTTACTGCGTCTTGATGGACAGGCGCAGACCAGTGGGGTTGATGCTTTCTTTGATATTCCCGAAGCGTTATCCATGCTAAGGCCCGGAGACCTGTTAAAAGTCAAACTGCTCGGTAGAAAAATTGAACAGGCATTTGCAGTGCCTTACTCTGCTATCTATGGCTCGGACCGGGTCTACCTGGTTGAGAACGATGAATTACAGTCGACCAGGGTTGAACTGGTCGGTGACACCCTGGTCGATGGCCAGCCCTGGGCCATGTTAAAAGGTGAGATCAAAGACGGTGCGGTGATTGCCACCACGCATTTGCCCAATGCGATCACCGGCCTGAAAGTGACGATCCTGGATGAAGCCCAATAATGTCTGACTATCCTCATGTGCCGACTCCGGAGGAGCATCCGGAAGATTATAAAGGCTTTCATCCAAGACATGAGAAATTCAAGTCACGTGGCCTGATTGGGATTTTTGCCCGTCACCCGGTGGCGCCCAATCTGCTGATGATTATTATGCTGCTGCTTGGGGCTGTCGCGCTGTTGCGTCTTAACGTGCAGTTTTTTCCCAACTTTGAACTTGACTACGCAACTGTCAGGGTTATCTGGCCCGGTGCCAATGCAGAGGATGTTGAAACCTCGCTGACCGACCCTATCGAAAGGGTACTGCGCAATATTGATAACCTTGATGAAATGACCTCGACCTCTTCTCTAGGTGTATCCAGTGTCACGCTCAAGTTTCGTGAAGGTACGGACATGATCGAGGCGGTTGACCAGGTAAACCAGCGGGTTAACGAATTGCGTAACCTGCCGCAGGACGCGGAAAAACCGGTTGTTCAGCGAACGTTGCGATATGAGCCAATTGCCCGCTTGCTGCTGATAAGTGAGTCAGGTTCATTAGGTGAATTAAGACCGTTGGTGAGACAGTTTGAGAGGCAGTTGCTTGATCGTGGTGTCGACAAGATTGACATCATTGGCCTGCCTGAAGAAGAAATGGCGATTGAGGTCTCTCAGGAAGTACTGGAACGCTACCAGCTTTCGCTTGACCAGGTGGCCACTAAAGTGGCGGGCATGAGTCGTGATTTGCCGGCAGGTTCAATTGGTGATGCTGACAGCGTGCGTGATATTCGCGCTATCCAGCAGGGACGAAATGAACTGCAGTTCAAACAGATGACGGTGCTGGTTGATGGCCGGCAAAATGTTACGCTCGGTGATATTGCTTCGGTCGAGCGTCGCGAGTTAAAGAACTCACCCGTATTAATGGTGGATGGCAGTCCAGCCGTTGAAATGCGTTTAAAGCGTGCTGATTCCGGTGATACGCTTGAGTCTTCTGCGACCATGCAACAGTGGCTGGCTGAAACTGAGCCGGCTTTACCAGATGGTGTGAGTTTGAAGGTTTACGACGAAACCTGGTCACTGGTGCAACAGCGTATTTCACTGTTGTTGAATAACGGTGTGGGTGGTCTGGTATTGGTGGTCCTGGTGCTCTATATCTTCATGCATGGACGTGTTGCGTTCTGGGTGGCTGTTGGTATCCCGGTGTCTTTCATGGCAACGCTGATGATCATGTATGCAGCCGGTGGCAGTATCAACATGGTGAGTCTGTTTGCATTAATCATGGCGCTCGGCATTATCGTTGACGATGCTATCGTTGTTGGTGAGGATGCGCTGGCCCATCATGAAATGGGCGAGTCACATTTACAGGCAGCTGAAGGTGGCGCACACCGTATGCTGGCGCCAGTGAGTGCATCATCAATCACAACCATTGCAGCCTTTGTGCCGCTGATGATGATCGGTGGTGAGATGGGCAATATCCTGTTTGCCATTCCACTGGTCATCATCTCGGTGATTATTGCTTCATTGATCGAAAGCTTTGCGGTATTGCCGGGGCATCTGCGTCATGCGTTCAATAATATGCCCTCTCCTAAACCCAATTCGATTCGTGAACGCCTGGACAGCCATATTGATCATTTCAGAAACTACCAGTTCAGGAACCTGATTCGATGGTCATTAAGAAACCGTACCATTGTCTTATCGATTACGATCGCATTATTGATTTTTGTGATTGGTCTGCTTGCCGGTGGTCGTTTGTCGTTCGTGTTTTTCCCCTCTCCTGAATCAACCAAGTTATCAGCTGATGCCCGGTTTGTTGCCGGTACGCCTGCCGACGTATCAGCAGAATATGTTGATCATCTATACAAAGCGCTGCTTGAAACAGAGCAGGAACTTGAGCCGGGTATATTGAAAGTCGCCGTAGTGCATTACAACGAAACTTCGCGTCAGAAAGGTACCAACTTTGGTTCGATCAATATTGAACTGGTTGAATCAGATCAGCGTGAAACCCGTAATGCCGAGTTTATCCGGGTCTGGGAAGGCAAGGCCGGTTCAGTGCCCGGGCTTGATGTGCTGTCTATTGAGGCCAGGCGTCCGGGACCGCCGGGTAATGATATTGATATCAGGTTATGGGGCATCGATGCGCGCCTGTTGAAAAAAGCATCGATTGAAATTCAGGAAGTGCTGAGGCAAATACCGGGTGTTTCCGGGGTGAGGGATGACCTGCCTTATGGTCGTGACCAGATGATTTACGAGTTAACACCGCAAGGCAAAGCCCTGGGTTTTAATTATTCTTCAGTTGCCAGACAGATGTCAGCCGCTTTTTCCGGTCAGCTGGTGCAGATATTCACTGATGGTCAGGATGAAGTTGAAGTGCGTGTGCAGTATCCACGAGATGAGCAGGCTACCCTGGCAACGATCGGCTCGATGAAAATCAATTCACCTACCGGTGAAAGTGTTGCCTTAAGTTCAGTAGTGAAATGGAAGAACCAGCAGGGCTTCGATGTGATGCGACATGTTGACGGTTTGTTGGCAGTAACCGTTATTGGTGAAGTGGATAAAGCCATTAATAACCCGAATGAAATTTTAACCCAGCTGGAAGAATCTACGCTGCGAGACCTGACTATCAAGTACGGTTTCAGTTACTCGCTTGAAGGTCAAAGTGCACGTCAGCGTGAAACCTTTGCAGATATGAAAGTCGGTCTTTTGCTTGGCTTAACCACGATCTACATCGTGCTTGCCTGGGTGTTCGGTTCTTATGGCTGGCCGCTGGTTGTCATGACAGCTATTCCATTCGGTTTGATCGGTGCGATTATGGGGCACTGGTGGATGGGATTGGATATGACCATTCTTACCCTGTTCGGTTTTTTTGGTTTATCCGGCATTGTTGTTAATGACTCGATTATCCTGGTGAGTTTTTACAAGCGCCTGCGTGAAGATGGTATGGAGATAAAGCAGGCACTCGAAGAAGCTGTGGTTCAGCGTGTGCGTGCTGTGTTTCTAACGTCGCTGACAACGATTGGTGGATTAACGCCGTTACTTTTCGAAACATCTTTGCAGGCCCAGTTCCTGATACCAATGGCAGCAGCAATTGCTTTTGGCCTGATGTTTTCAACTTTTCTTATCCTGTTGGTTATTCCCTGTATTCTGTCACTATATGAAGGATTTATGCTGCGAATGAAAAATCGTAAGAATCTCGTTCAGCAGTCTTAAAATTTTCAGCATTCTTATTTGCAAAAAGCCTGTTCAAGGCTAATACTATGTTTAATGCTTTTTGCATTAATTATTAAAAAAATAAAAACACATAATACCCTGGCAAAGAGGTTAATTGATTTTGCGCTTATTCAGGCATTTATTTTGGGCAGTACGTATAAAAAATCGTATTTACCAAATGCCTGATTTGGATTCTCATTCTGGATCCTCAATTTGATTAACTTAAGTTATGCGCAATGACTAATTTAATTAACAGGAATTGCCGGGTATGTCCCTAGCCAGTGAAAAACCAAGAACCGTTTTTTTTGTGTCTGACCGTACCGGTCTGACGGCAGAAACCTTCGGTAAAAACCTGCTGGCGCAATTTCCTGATCTCGAATTTGAAACCCGTACGTTGGCTTTTGTGGTTGACGAAGCCAAAGCAAATCATGCTGTAGATTTAATCAATAATACCTTTGATGAATCAGGCATCGAACCTATCGTATTCAGTTCCCTGGTAGATCCTGCGGAGCTGGATATTCTAAACAGCTGCAATGCTACGGTAATCGACCTTTTTAATACTTTCCTTGGGCCACTTGAAAACAGTCTTGGCATGCAGTCAGCACATACCCAGGGTATTTCTAAAACCATTCTTGGTAAACCAGCCTATCTCGACCGGCTTGATGCAATTGATTATTCACTGGCCCATGACGATGGTGTGCGCCCTGATCAATATAGTGATGCAGATCTGATTCTTGTGGGCGTGTCGCGCTGCGGCAAAACCCCAACCAGTCTTTACCTGGCTATGAACTTTTCATTAAGTGTCAGCAACTATCCGCTGGTTGAAGATGATTTAAACAGTGATGGCTTGCCAAAGTACCTGCAGCCTTACCGGCATAAGTTGTTTGGTTTGACGATAAAACCGGTGCCATTAAGTAAGATAAGAAAAAAACGGCGGCCAGACAGTCATTATGCGGCACTGGAAAACTGCCAGAGGGAAACAGCAGCTGCAGAACAGATGTTTAAAAAATTTAACATTCCAACTTTCGATACGACTGAAACCTCGATTGAAGAGATTGCCAGTCATGTGGTTGAAAGTCTGGGTATCAGCCGGGAACGTTCCGGTTTTGCATAGTAAAAACGATAGGTGAAAAAATGAGTGTTTACGTGATTCCACTGGAACAGCTTGGCATGGATGATGTCGGCAAGGTAGGCGGCAAGAATGCATCGCTTGGTGAGATGCTGCAAAACCTTGCACCTTTGGGTGTGTCGGTCCCCGGTGGTTTTGCGACAACAGCAGATGCCTATCGCGAGTTCCTGGCCCAGGACAAACTGGATTTGCGAATTGCGGAGCGCTTAAGCAAACTTGATGTTGATGATGTTTCTGCATTACAGGCGGCCGGTAGTGATATTCGCGGCTGGATTATGGGCGTGCCTTATCCGCCCGCGATGGAACAGGCGATTGACGAAGCATACGCAGGTCTTGAAAAAGAATACGGTACCGAAGTGAGTTGGGCCGTCAGGTCGTCTGCCACGGCAGAGGATTTGCCGGATGCATCCTTCGCCGGTCAACAGGAAACATATCTGAATGTATCCGGGCTGGATAATATTAAAAAATCCATCCGCGAGGTATTTGCATCACTTTTCAATGACCGGGCTATTGCCTACCGTGAGCACCAGGGCTTCAGCCATGAGGAAGTGGCGTTGTCAGCCGGTATCCAAAAAATGGTGCGTTCTGATATTGGTAGCGCCGGTGTGGCATTTTCACTCGATACCGAAAGCGGTTTTGATGAAGTGGTATTTATCACTGGCAGCTATGGCTTAGGTGAAACGGTTGTACAGGGTGCAGTTAACCCGGATGAGTTTTACGTGCACAAACAGACAATGGCAGCAGGCAGACCGTCAGTGATCAGGAAAACGCTTGGTCAAAAAGCCATTAAGATGGTCTATTCCGGTGACCGGGCTGATCCAGTTAAAACGGTGGATGTGGATAAAGCTGATCGCCTGCAGTTCTGTATTAACGATGAAGAGATAACCGCACTTGCCAGTATGGTTGTCACCATTGAAAAGCACTACAAGCGTCCAATGGATGTTGAGTGGGCCAAGGATGGTGTCGATGGCAGAATTTACATTGTGCAGGCCCGCCCGGAAACCGTACAAAGTCAGAAGCAGTCGGCTACCACTATTGAAAAATACAGTTTAAAACAGACCGGTAAAATTTTATCTGTCGGGCGGGCTATTGGCAGCAAGATTGGCCAGGGTACCGTGCGTATCTTTAACAATCTTGATCGAATGAATGAGTTCCAGGAAGGTGATGTGCTGTTAACTGACATGACAGACCCCGACTGGGAGCCGGTGATGAAAAAAGCCTCCGCGATTGTTACCAACCGTGGTGGCAGAACCTGTCATGCCGCCATCATTGCGCGTGAACTCGGTGTGCCGGCAGTTGTCGGTTGTGGCGATGCCACCGAGGTTCTCAAAGATGGTATGCAGGTAACTGTATCCTGTGCCGAAGGTGATGAAGGTAATATTTACGAAGGCCTGCTTGAGTTTGAATGTGAAACCTATTCGGTTGACAGCATGCCGGAAATCCCCGTTAAGATCATGATGAATGTCGGTAACCCCGACCGGGCATTCAGTTTTGCGCAGTTACCCAATGCCGGTGTTGGTCTTGCGCGGCTGGAATTTATTATCAATAACATGGTGGGCATTCATCCCAAGGCTCTGATGAATGCATCTGCCATGAGTGATGATGTCAAGGCGGTGATCGAGGAAAAGACTTCGGCTTATTCAGACCCGGTTGAATATTATATCAGCCGCATCACCCAGGGGGTCGCCAGTATTGCGGCGGCGTTTTATCCCAAGACAGTGATTGTGCGCATGTCTGATTTTAAATCAAATGAATATGCCAACCTTGTTGGTGGTAAGGCGTTCGAGCCTGAAGAAGAAAACCCGATGATCGGTTATCGCGGCGCATCCCGTTATATTTCCTCAGACTTTCGTGATTGTTTTGAGCTTGAATGCCAGGCAATGAAACGTGTTCGTGACGAGATGGGTTTGACCAATGTTGAGTTAATGGTGCCATTTGTCCGTACTTTAAAAGAAGCCGAACAGGTCGTGGAAATATTAAAAGATAATGGACTGGAACGTGGTTTGAATGACTTGCGCCTGATCATGATGTGCGAACTGCCTTCCAATGCGGTACTGGCGGAACAGTTCCTGGAATACTTTGATGGCTTTTCAATTGGCTCCAATGATATGACGCAGCTTACCCTGGGGCTTGACCGTGATTCGGCACTGGTTGCAGAAACCTTTGATGAACGTGATCCGGCTGTATTAAGCATGCTGGCCATGGCGATTGATGCCTGTAACAAGGCGGGTAAATATGTTGGTATCTGTGGACAGGGGCCTTCGGATCATCCTGATCTTGCCGCATGGTTACTGGAAAAAAATATCAGCAGTATTTCCTTAAACCCGGATACCGTAGTCAATACCTGGAATCACCTGGCTAATTAGTCTCGCCGCCAGCCTGAGAGGCAGAAGCTGCCTGGTTGATGTCGTTAAGGATTGACGTCTGCATTTTGCTCATGGAAGCACATTGTTTTACACGTTGAACAAGCTCCTGCTTCGAGGTTGATGCAAGGCGCCCGGTTTCCTCGTCAATGTATGCCTCAACCAGCATGTTGTATTCCTGCAGTTTTTTCTTTTCACCGGTTTCAATGGTTTGAAAGATAAAGGCTGATACGGTTTTAGCGCCGCTGCTTAACTTTGTTATGTTTTCAACTTCGGTTGCACTGGCTTTTTCATGATATTGACTGAAGTATTTATAGACAGCCGAACAATGGGCGAAGTCACGAGCCAGGTTAAACAAAGAGGCCCTTTGCATTTCAGATGCTTCAGCCGCAAAGATGCTGCTACTGAATGCTATAAGTGTTGCCAGCAAAACTGTTTTCATGAAACCGTTCCCAAAATCATTACCTGTTGTCTGAGATTAATCACTCATCGGGGGTTAAAGCCGGTCGGGGGTTAGAGCCAGTTTGATAATAGCTTACTGAAAGTCATAATGCTTTTCGACATCCTTGGTGATTTCCCAGACACACTTCATGCCGGCCGGAAACGTGATCAGGTCACCCCGTTTGAATGACTGGGGCTCACCGTCTTCAGGGGTGACGGTAAATTCTCCACGAATGATGTAGCAGGTTTCCTGTTGATCGTACTGCCAGTCGAATGTTGAAGCTTCCTTTTTCCAGACAGGCCAGTCATAGACACCCATCACTTCAAGTTTCATTGGGCTGGGTTTTTTTTCTACAAGAATTTGATTTGACATAAGGTTTCCAGATTTGGGATGACTTCATAATTTTGAGACATTATTCTACGTGAAACCTTTTTGATCAAAAAATCAGAAAAAGTATATGAATAAAGATCAACTTGTAGCGCAACTTGAGTCAGGCATCGAAGACCGGGTAGCGGATTTAGCTGAGCGCCTGACCTCAGCCGGGTTGTGGTTTGCCTGCGCCGAGTCCTGCACCGGCGGGCTGCTTTCCAAATTCTGTACTGACCGGGCTGGTTCCAGCGGCTGGTTTGAGCGGGCCTTCATTACCTATAGTAATGCGGCTAAGCAACAGATGTTGGGCGTAGATCCGTTAATTATTCAAAATAATGGTGCAGTCAGTGAACAGGTAGCCAGGGCCATGGTGGTGGGTGTAATGGAAAATGCCCCGGTTCAGGTTGCTGCCTCGGTTACCGGTATTGCCGGCCCTGGCGGTGGTTCCGAAGAAAAACCTGTCGGTACCGTCTGTTTTGGATTTTATACACTCAGTTATGGTTTTCAGGTTGAAACCAGGTGCTTTGCAGGTGACCGTGAGATGGTGCGATTGCAGTCGGTTGAACATGTATTTTCAGTGTTGTTGCAGCAGCTGAAACCCAATTAAAAAAAATTTGAAAAAAAACTTCACAGGCTCGTGTTTTGAGTCCATACTCTGTCATAATAGAGAACGTAAATAGAACAAATATCCAAACAAAATTTTCCAATCCTAATTCTTCTGGAGGCTAGAAATGGACGATAACCGCAAAAAAGCATTGGCAGTAGCACTGGGTCAAATTGAAAAACAGTTCGGTAAAGGTTCAGTTATGCGCATGGGTGATTCCACGGCAGTGCGTAACGTCGAAGCGATATCTACCGGTTCACTCACCGTTGATATTGCCCTCGGTATAGGCGGTGTTCCCAAGGGAAGGGTTGTTGAAATCTACGGTCCTGAGTCTTCAGGTAAAACCACCATGACATTGCATATTGTGGCCGAATCCCAGAAAAACGGTGGTACCGCGGCTTTCGTTGATGCCGAGCATGCACTTGATCCTGTTTATGCTGAAAAACTTGGAGTTGATATGGACGAACTGCTGGTCTCACAACCGGATACAGGTGAGCAGGCACTGGAAATTACCGACATGCTGGTTCGTTCAGGTGCAGTTGATGTGGTTGTGGTTGACTCGGTCGCGGCGCTTACACCACGCGCTGAAATTGAAGGTGATATGGGTGATTCACATGTCGGCCTGCAGGCGCGCCTGATGTCACAGGCTTTGCGAAAACTGACTGCCAATATCAAACGTTCCAACTGTATCGTTATTTTCATTAACCAGATCCGTATGAAAATCGGTGTCATGTTTGGTTCGCCTGAAACGACCACGGGTGGTAACGCGCTGAAATTCTACTCATCGGTGCGTATGGATATTCGTCGTATAGGCGCCATCAAGAAAGGTGATGAAGTTATCGGTAACGAAACCCGTGTGAAAATTGTTAAAAACAAGGTGGCGCCACCATTCAAACAGGCTGAGTTCGAGATACTTTATGGTGAAGGTGTTTCTCATGAAGGTGAAATTATCACGCTCGGCGTGGCACAGGGCATTATTGAAAAATCCGGTTCCTGGTACTCCTATAGTGGTAATCGCATTGGCCAGGGTAAAGATAATGTCAAAATGTTCCTGAAAGATAATCCTGATATTGCTAACGAGATCGAAGCAAAGATTCGTGCTGTTGCCTTCCCAGAAGCCGTCACCGCTGAAGCTGCTGCTGAAACAGACAAAGAACCAGCCACTGAAAAGTAAATTATTAAAAAATGCTGGCAATAGAAGCTGATCAAAAACTCGATATTGAGGCGGCAGCCATCAGGTTGCTGTCTCAAAGCGAACAAACCTTCGCACAGCTGAATAAAAAATTACTGGCCAAAGGTTTTGAACCGGATCAGGTTGTTGAGGTACTCCAGGACCTGCAAGCTCAAAACCTGGTCAGTGATGAACGTTTTGCAGAGCAGTATCTTTCTTTCCGCTCTCAAAAAGGATTCGGTCCACTTCGCATTACCCGGGAACTGAGTGAAAAAGGTGTCGAAGAAAACCTGGTTGATGCTGTTTTTTCCGAAGCATGTATCGACTGGACTGCAATCATGCGAAATGCATTACATAAAAAATTTGGTCAATCCCCTGCATTGAATTTTAGTGACCAGGCCAAGCGAGCCCGCTTCCTCGAATACCGCGGGTTTCCCTCCAGTCTCATCCGAAAAATCATCTTTGATTAAAAACCCTTTAATTAAAAACC
>CALAZS010000026.1 GCA_937926265.1 uncultured Gammaproteobacteria bacterium | reverse complement strand
GACGATAACCGTTTAACCATCTCTTCAAAGCCCCCATAGGTGGCAAAGTAATAAAGTCATCCTATTTATTGATGTAGCTAGCAACGAATTACCCAAAATTATAAAAGAGATAAGAACTATCGTGGGCACCTATTATGATCGCGGTTGTCATGATAATTACAACAACCGTGACCTTCTATCCAGTGATGATGATAACCACAAGGGTTATTGCAGCGGTTTAAAGCAGGATCAAATTTCTGTCCTGTCGGACAGCTTATATTTTCACAAAGCCCAGCGGAGTTTCTACGTTGGCCAGCCAAACATATAGCCCGGCAACTTCCATTTACGTCTTCAAAACCAGAGTTACAATCACAGCCTCCAGTCTGTGAATTGAAAGAACTATTGCCTGAACAAATATTTTGACAAGCACCACCAGTCCAGGTTTGACCCACCGAACAATTTGACTGACAACTACCATCAGCAGAATTACGATGCTCACCTGCCGCACACTTAGCCACACACTGATTATTAACCAGCTCTTCAGCAGGTGAACAAGTTGGGATAACAGGCTGCTGAACCGGGATAGGAATACAATTTATTAAATTTTGAGGATCCCTGACTTCCATAGTGCCACAACTGGGAGCACAGGCTTTGACTCCGTTTATCTGAATAATCTCTTCTCCACTCTGGCAGGAGAACTTCTGTGGAGGAGTAATCAAGGGCGACTGTGCTTGAGGTAAATTATTTGGGTTCACATTGGAAGCTGCAGGATTTTGTCCAGCTACATTTGAAGAACCTTGAGTTGAAGCACTTTGCGCTGAAGAACAAGTGTTATTGTTAACAACACGACACTCGGCAGGTAAATAAAATTGGCTTGCAATATCAGATGAGCCTATTCCAGCTTGTGATGCCGGCACACAATCCCAGCAAAGTTTGCGATCAGAGTTGGAGATATTGATTACAAAGGGTATTTTCTGGCCAGAGGTATATGCAAAAATTTGTGCAGCATGAGCATCATTAGTATTCGACTGTAATTTAAACACCAGACCTGCTGCTTCAGTAACACCGAGCGTACTCATTGAACCCGGCAATTTCCCATGCGTGGTTACATATATATCAGTTACATGATGCAGTTCACTAACCGTCTCTTCAATAACTGCTTCCTCAGCAGACTTGATGTAATAGTTATACCCAACTGTCGCAATTGAGGCTAAAATAGCAATGATTGCGATCGCAATCATTATCTCGATCAATGTAAAACCAGTCTGCTTAGAAAAATTATTACTTTTATTTGTTTTCATTTTTATACACACAAAGCCGTTGGTGATTCATGTAATTGATTTCAGCTTGATTTATGGTAAAAATCAAGGGGACTCTATAATTTCATATTAAAAACTACTTTAACCCAGGGGTTAAGATTAAAATTCCCACCATGAAGGATAAATCTGATAAAAACACTGATTTAGATGCTTTAGTGCATAAAGCTTTCATCTCCAACAATAAAGAAACAACTATAACGAACAATTCCACCGACGATATAAGCAGCAAGGAGTCTATTGATTCAGCGTTAAAAGAATCAACAATCAATAAAGAAAACAAAAAGAAGCCCAAATCTTCAACCCCAAAGGCCAATATCAAAAAAGAAAACCTGGCCAGCCTTATTGAAGAAAGCTCGGAACAAAAGCCACACGAACTTTCAACCCCTCCACATCAACAAAAACCCAAAGACAATTTAAATCAAGCTCTTAAAGAAAACGCATCAGTCACATCAAACACGAAAAAATCAAGATCAGCCATCCCTCAAAGCACGGCAAAAGCGCATAACAAAAGCGTTGATGAACTCAGCCATTCCACATGGACACACAAATCGACTAGCACTGACAAACCACACACTCAATCAGGAAAGCAAACTCATAAAAATAACTACATCTTCAGTTTTAAAGGGTTCGCTATTGTCATCATGACAGCAGCCATGACACTGAGTATCATCTACTACATGACAGAAGATCTGGTAACCATTGTTCAACCTAAACATACTCCTTATGAAATTTTGAAAGAAATAGATCAGGAACTGATAAATTACCAGCAAGAAAAAAATGCCTTGCCTGAAAGTTTGGAAATATTAATAAGTTTTCCGGAAAATGCCGTTCAGTGGCCAATGAAATATAAAAGCATAAAAAACATTGAAGGAAAAAGTGAAATTTTAATTTCCACTGAAAACAACAGTAATTACACACTTTATTATCGAAACAAAGATATTACTTTAATGAAACCAAGAGGCATGCCCATCAGAAAAATTGAGCAAATCCCCTGACTTTATACCTGCCGCATTGAAAGAGTGTATGACTCTATATAATCAACAATATCTTCGGGGTTAACTGGCATATTCATCATTTTAGAAATTGCACCATCGGCTTTTAATTTCTCTTCAAGAGAATCATGCCCTGCAGGCAGAAGAAGTAATGCAGGTAATTTTGACCAGTAAAGTTGCAAACGTGCATCACGCACGTACTGCAGAATTAGCTCATCAGGCTGATCTTCCAACTTGGCGATTACAAACACAATATCAACCTGTTTTTGAAGTATTCTTTTTGCCTCTAAAGCATCATCACAAAAATATGGAGTAAAATTATTTTTATGTAATGCAGGAGTTAAATCAGAAATAAAAACAGTATTACTTGAAATTACCAGCACACCAGGCATGACATCATCTTCTTCATAGAAGAAATTCATTTGATCAGGCAATTTTCTATTATATTGCTTGCCAATACTTAGCCAGAATTCTCGACCTATAATTCTGAAAGCTTCTTCTATCGAGGTATCTCCTGAAACCACCAGCAAAGCCGCCGAGGCAGAAAGGTTTTTAAAGTCGGCTGCACCTTCAAGTAATTCACGGTGAGAAGTGCGACCATTAAATATTAAGTCCGATATATTCGGTGTTACTTCAAATATTTCTGCTATAGGTAAGCGTCCAATAAAACCGGTATAAGAACAGGACTCACACCCAGAAGACCTAAAACCTGGCATCAAGCCTGTAATATCTTTGAACAATTTTTCAATTGGCCTGATGCCATTCTCATCAACCCTTTCCTTACAATGTGGGCAAAGTTGACGTACGAGACGCTGAGCAACAACCCCAATTAATGAATCAGCAATAACGGAAGCATCAACGTCTAATTTAAGCAACCTGGTGACTGCCGAAATAGAATCGTTGGTGTGTAAAGTTGAGAGAACAAGGTGCCCAGTTAAGGCCGCCTGGGCTGCAATTTGTGCTGTTTCACTATCACGAATTTCCCCGACCAAAACAACATCAGGGTCTTGCCGCAATATGGAACGCAGGCTTGAAGCAAAAGTCAGCCCCTGTTTTTCATTAACTTCTGTTTGCGAAATACCCTGCAGAACATATTCAACAGGATTTTCAATCGACATGATGTTTTGTTCCACACGATCCATGTCAGAAAGTATTGAATAAAGCGTAGAGCTTTTGCCCGAACCAGTTGGGCCCGTAATCAGAATAATTCCGGAACGGTTTGCTGTTAATCGCTTGATCATTTGCTGATCAGATAAGGAATATCCACTACGCTTCATCGAATAAATGCGCTTCTGGTCCAACAAGCGCGCCACGATACGTTCTCCACCAAAAGTTGGCAGTATCGACATGCGGACATCTATCTCTAGGTTTTCTAGCGTTAAACGAATTCTTCCGTCCTGGGCTATCATCTTTTTGGAGGGATCCATTTTTCCATGAACTTTGAAAAAACGTGACAGACTTTCTAAGGTTTCAAGCGGGATAGTCGCAATACGTTGCATAACACCATCTACACGGAAGCGAATCATGCCACCACCGCCAAAAGGCTGGATATGGATATCTGAAGAACGCTTATCCACAGCCTCTCTGAGTATCGCCCTCGCCAGGCGTACAGTTAAGTCCTTGGCTTTTTTGTCATTACCGCTGATTTCATCAAGATCGATTGCAAATGCAGGCGGTGCAGCAAAGGCTGCTATAAGCATATTTTCGATCGCCTCTGGCGACATTACTTGAAAACGTATCTGGGTATTAGAAGGTAAAGAGAACTTTAATTTCTCTACTTTATTTTTTGCTTCTATTGGATCACATGTACCAACAATCAACTCATCTTCCAGTTGTTTTATCGGTATCATAAAAAGCTCTCGACAGCTTTTTTCAGGCATCATTCGAGTGGTATTAATATTGACCTCACTTGTTTCAGCCAAGTCCATATCAAAATACTCTGCAACAGCTTCAGCCAGTTCCTGTGTATTAACCCTGGCTAATCGCGCAACCTGCTGCCAGTTTTGTAATGGATTATTCGAAAATTCCAAATCAGGTGGAATGCTGATGTTTGGATTAATAGATATTGCTACATCTATTAACCATTGATTAGAGTTAGAAAGGTACATGCAAGATAAATTATTGTAATTGATTATTAGATATTATAGGCAAGGGATAATAA
The DNA here is from genome assembly GCA_937926265.1 of uncultured Gammaproteobacteria bacterium. Classification (GTDB taxonomy): domain Bacteria; phylum Pseudomonadota; class Gammaproteobacteria; order Chromatiales; family Chromatiaceae; genus JABDQZ01. The sequence continues at coordinate 21,973 of CALAZS010000026.1, read as the reverse complement.
TTAAAAATCCATAATTTATTAGTATAATTTCAAAATAATTAATCAGGATGTTATTTTCCTTTTAAATCATGAATTTCAGCCACCCAGAACAACCGCATCCGGAATTTCGAAGCGTTCGGCACCAAGTTCTATCAGGTTCAGGTCAGCATCTTTCCTGGCACTGAATTCACCCGGATAATCGGCTTCACTGGTACCTGCCCCAATCGCCTTTCCCATTCTGAAATAAATCGCGCGGGTCATGCCATCAGGCTTGGTGACGATAACCGTTGCGTAGCCGGGTCCGGACCTGGCCACGGCAAAATCACATTGCTGCATGGGTTGGCCACTGTCAGCTGCACAAGGTATTTTGCCCTTTGCATCAAAATCTCCCTGCCCGGCACGGTAGGCTGAATCATCATTGCCGGTTATCACAGCGCCATTCGGGCCAATAGCAGGCTTGAGATATTCATGGGAAACATAACCGCGGGGACCACCGCCCAGAGGTTGAACATCACACCAGTGCCTGCCGTTTTTCTCCAGGCAGTCCAGGTTATCCAGTATCTGCCCCGGGCTTAACCTGGCAATAACGGGGGCGGATATTGAAGGTTGTTCCCGCATATTGAGTGTTGTTTTTACATTGGTCACTTCCCAGTTGCGCGGGCCGCCCTGCTCTGGTGATACCGGCTTAACAGCCGCTTCTGCCTCGTCAACAACAGGCTCCCAGACAAAAATACCGCCGTCCGCCATCAGGCTCAGGTATAGACGGTTATCTTTAATAACATAGGAACGTACATAAGAAGACTGCATGGCGATAAATTCATCCATGCTCGGCGGCGGACATAAAGCCCTGGTCATTGCCAGCGGACCGAAACTAAACTGGCCGCTGTTAAAGCTTTTATCTGAGCTGGCAGGTCCGGGCGTTGCTGACCAGCTGCCTCTTGCACGGTTGCAGTTCAACTGCATACTGACCGAACCATCAGCATTAAGCTGCATGGTGTATTGCGAAGCATCATGCGGCTTTTTAATCCCCTGGGCATCATCCATGGACTGGAATTCGACCAGCTGCCAGCGGCTGTCATTAAGACTCTCCTCAGCCTGCAGGGGTGAAAAAGCCAACGTGGCGAGTATTGGCAAAAGTGTTAATGTTTTAATGTTTGCTAGTCTTAGTGTCATAAGCACTCCTGGCTGAAATAATTTTTAGACAGTAGCATTTTAGAATTAACTTTCACTAATGTTTTAACTTTCAACGACAACCTATTGGCTTTTAATGCCACACTGGGGGACTTTATATGAAAAGACGTGATTTTATTCTGGGCCTTGGCTTAATGGGACTTGCCGGCCCTGCTTTGAATATGACCAGCATAAAGGAAAAACTGCCTGCTGAAGGCTTTAAACTGGATTACAGGGTGTTTTACGGTGGCAATGAAATTGGCATGCAATCAGTTGCCATTACCGAGCACATTGAGGGTGACCACCTGGTGATTGAGCATGACATCAACCTGCAGGTAAAAATTCTGTTTGCGGTAGCCTATTCTCTTGAACATAAAAGCCGTGAAATCTGGTCAACCGACAAACGATTGATTTCGGTGGAAGCTGAAACCATTGAAAATGGTGACAAGGCCCTGGTTAAGGGCCTGCACAAGGATGACGGCTTTCACATAAACGGTAATTACGGTGAACACACAGGCTTGAATTCACTGGTCACCAGTGACAGTTTCTGGATTGCCTCTGCCATGCAGGCGCCAATGATTATGAATGTGCGTACTGGTGACCTGGCCAAACCAGACATTACACCAATCAATGAGAACAGTTTTCAACTCAAGGCAGATTTTGAGCACGGAGCGGTTGATGCAAAACTGGAGTACGAAGAAGATTTCCTGAAACACGCTGAAATTGACAGCGATGGCCATATTGTCAAGTTTGAGCGGGTTTAAGTTGCCTAGTTTAAGTTTGCTGGTTTAAGTTGGCTATCAGATAACCGGCTTGCCCTCGGGCAGAGAATCAACACGGTCGGTACCATATTTTCGTGATTTCTGTTGCAGGTCTTTAGCAATGTTTAAAACAAACAGTCGTTCATCTGCATCGAGTAAACGACAGCTGTTTCGATATTCTCTTTCCCTCACTTGTATTTCTACTTTCTCTGCATCCTTGATAACAATTTGAGGTTTACGGGTTGTGTATTTCACTTTGATGTAGTTGATCCTGCGGTCTACAAAAATTGAACTGATGTCGGACTCGAAGTGGTGATTTTGATTGTAGACGTATTCATTCTGTGTTGTGACTGCACGCCGGATAGGTAACCAGTATATTCTGGAGGTATCCTCATATCGCCTAGACTCCTGGTTTTCAGGATAGGTAACCTGCAACATAAACTGGCCACGGCCACTGTCTACGACTATTGTCTCCTTGGTTAGCCCAGCATCTTCTAAAGCATCTTCTAAAGCATCTTTTTGGGTATATTCAATATCAGAGCAACTAATCCCAAAATCTGCCCAGGCGACTGTTGAAAACAAGACAAGGAAACAAAGTAAATAAAGTCTATTCATAGCTACAGTCTTCTTTTTAGCGCGTACCCCAAATTTTTGCCACAGCTCGTTCGCTACCCAGCAACCCAACAATGGTACTTACAAAACCAACTGTGAAAAATATAATTACCGGAATAAGATAGCCATAGCCATCAACATAATCAGACGTATATAAAACTATCGAACTCAAAAAAATAAACAGCAATCCGACAACAATCAAAATAACTCGGTTTAAAGGTTTATAGGAATACGGGCCATCGCCTTTCTCGAAAACAGCCAAAATAAACCAGAAAACTTTTCTAAAAAAATCTCTCATAGAATCAATAAATTCACAAAACAGATGATATGGAGATTATTTCATAAAAAAGAAAAGCATGTATCCTGATTTTCCATCAGAAAACCTTACAAAATAACGCTGCATAAAAAAGAAACCCCGTTATAACCGCCTATAACAGGGTCAAGGGGAGAAACATGAAAAACAGGTTAAAAGTTAACCAGAAGCTTTAGATGCCTCCACTTCTGGTAACTTACAGCTGGCCACTTTGACCCATTCAAAATCTTCGGGGTCTGACGACAACTGGTGAGATGAAAACTTGTCACCGTTGTTCCTATCGATGTAATAACGAAACCAGTCCACATCCTGAGATTTGAAAGTTATTTTATTGACGTCTTTATCAACAACCACCCTGAGGTAATCATTCAAGCGTCCTTTGTATTGACCAACACTGCCATCATACTGCAGGTATGTATGAAAACCGTTGGCATCACTGTAACAATCTATTCGATTTTCTGCATATACTAAACTTGGTAGTAAAAAAGCAACCAGCGGAACGAAAATAAAATTCTTCATAAAAAACCATCACATAAAAGTTAATTTCTGATTACCAAATTAATCACGCTGAATAAAGCAGCAAATTATGTCGCTGCAGTCTGCAATCTACGATCTGGTAATTTTCTACGCTCTCTTATGCTTTGATGATTGTTGTTAAAAATAGTTCTTGTCCGCAATACAGTTTTGATGAAACCATAAATTGCAAGCGATGTTATCAGCAAAAAAGCTATCATCGGAAAAAGCATACCCAAATAAGTAATTGTCATATCAACCTCCTTAAATCTGCTGCCATCTCATTATTTATTTACACAATTACATGTTTGTATCTTAGGTAAAGAATGAAATTTAATAATTTGAAAAAATATTTTTATCATTCGAAAAATACGAACAATTATTTTCCACATGAAAATCATGGATGATGAAAGCAACTCTCACTAATCGAGAAAATCAAAGAAACTGTATAAGTGTTATGAATTAGTTAGAAATTTTACTAGTAGTCAATTTACATATCAGGAGACAGATATGCACACACAGACTGAAGACACTATTACAAGTCAATTTAAATCTTTAAGTAGAGGTAAAAGACTGGTACTTATTGTTTTTTTGATTTGGGCTGCACAGGCCGTTCCAAAATGGACACTGGCTATTACTGCTGACGGTGAGTTATCGGCTAAAATTGTTGGAATATTTATTACTCCAAAATACCAGGAGCTTGCTCACAATAATCGCTCGAATGAAAAGATGACATATCCTTCTGGTTAGATTATTACATAAAGTTTATCAGTAAAGCATTGTAGCGTTCGAAGTTTGCGATGTTGTTGTGATTAGCATCTTCTATAATATGAAAATCAACTGGAAGAGAGAAAGCTTTCACCAGGTTTTTGGTGTGACTCATGTCAATGATGGTGTCATTTTCTGCCGCAACCACCAAAGTCCTCGCACGGATTTGTTTTACCCGGCTTAACGAGTCATGCCTATCTTTTAGCATTAACCCAATTGGATAAATTGGATATTGTTTTTGGGCTACATTTAATACACTGTCAAAAGGTGTAACCAGAACCAGTTTTTTTACTTCTTTTTTTGCCGCCACATAGGTTGCTACGGCACTGCCGAGGCTTCGTCCGATTAAAGCAATCTCTTCATGTTTTTTTTGTAATAGATCGTAAAGCCGAAGCGCATCTGCATAAATCGCCTTTTCTGAAGGTTCACCACCACTACCTGCGTAGCCACGATACTTGAATAAATAGATTGCATACTCTGGAAACATTTTTTTAAAACGCTCAGCGTTATAATCAACGTTTTCAGCATTACCACCAAAGTAAATAATCGCTTTTTTATTTCCTTCGTTTAGAACTGAAGTTTTAATTTGGTAGCCATCATTATCGAATACCAACTGCTGTAAATCACTTGCTTGAGAATGCGACTGAACAGGGAAATAAATAAATGAGCGTTGCTCAAGGTAAAGATAAACACCCAAACCAAGGTAAATAAAAAGAACAGGGAAAACAAAACGTTTCATTATTTAAAATGACTTAACACTTAATCAAAATATCAACACGAGTGGGATTCAGAAACACCCGTATCCCACTTTCGTCAGCAGGGTACTGGTTGAACTTATCCTTAATGGCTGCATGAAGTTCAGCTGAAACGTTAAATTCAGAGTGGGTCGCATTTAAAATACGATTTTCAAAAGCGGTAAAATCATCAAACTCACTGCGACTTAAGAAATGAATTTCTTCCTGCAAGTCAAACTTTTCCGAGTTGACCGCCTGTTTGATTGCATCAAAAGCAGCCTGTCGGACGATTTCCTCGTTATTGAACATTCTAAGGATTTCATTGAAGGCACCGTCAAAAACCGGCTCGGATATATACAGCTTGCCGCCACTTTTGAGTACACGATGGATTTCCTTAAAGCCGGTCGATAGTAAATCAGTCGGCACATGGTGAAGTGACTTCAACATCACCACCAGGTCAACACTGTTATCAGGCAACGGAATTTCCTGCATACCGGCAAGGATGAATTCAACATTTGGCAGATCATCTATCAACAGGTTTTTGTCGTGCTGGATTTGATCAACCTCGGCAGCCGTGATTTTTGCTCCCGGATAAGTTTCTGCCATTTTACGCGTTACAAAAGCTGTACCACAGCCAAGCTCAAGCATGTGGGCATTATCGATATCGAGTTTTTCAGCCATTAACAAACGGTCTGCAGACTCCGCTAACCCGGTCTTTTTCATTAATTGCATTGATTTATCGCTCATCCATGCGAGGAAATGACTGGGCAAAGTTACATGGGCGGGTTCGGATATCAAGCTGTTCTTTGAGGATTTCAGTCCAGCCAAGTTTGCAGGCACCGGTTGAACCCGGCAGACAAAAGATCAGTGTTTTATTGGCAAGCCCGGCGACTGCGCGGGACTGGATGGTTGACATACCGATATCATCAAGTGACTTCAGACGAAACATTTCACCAAAGCCTTCAATGGTTTTATCAAACAGAGGCACAACGGCCTCGGGTGTGCTGTCACGGCCTGTAAGACCGGTACCGCCAGTGCTGATCACGACATGTACCTGCGGGTCCGCAATCCAGCCTGAATAGATTTCACGCATTTTATAGATATTGTCAGCCACAATCTCACGGGCGATTAACTGATGACCCTCTGATTCAAGCGCCTGCTGCAGATAGTCACCGGAAGTGTCATTTTCCCGTGTTCGGGAATCTGAAACCGTAAGCACCGCAATATTCAGTGGTGAAAACTCGGTTGCATTGCCATGACCCATAATAATCTCCATTTGTTGATCTAGCTGAAAACCCCTATTTTCTTAACAGGTTTGATAAGGTTATCCCGCTATCTATAAGAATTTAAATATTTTTTTAGTCTATATTGAGTTTTATCAATATCCAAAACAGAAAAATAAAGCTATATTTCCAGTTTATTAGAATTTGTTTATATGCCAATTATTGATTTTAAGCCAACAAAACCTTATTGGTTGGCAAGGCAAGAGGGGCACTTATGTCAAAAATTGCATTGGAATCTGAAAACAGTGGCGAATCCTGTAAACACGAATGGGTCGCGGACCTGTCTTCACTGACTGCAGTGATTTTACTGTTTGGCTCAGTTTTTGGCATCATGCATTACCATGATGAGACACTGGAATTACTGACAGGAAGCAGCATTCTAACATCCATGATTGCCTACGGCTTCATTCTGCTTGATGCCGTGCTGATTGTCAGCCTGTTGTGTTTTGGACCAAACTGCCATCAGAACAACCAAAGCTGCTTTGGCACCTTTAAAGGTCGCAAGCACTGGATACGCTCCAATGAAAATATTTAGGGAAAATATTTAGCCGGCCCTTAATCTTACCCGAAATCTTACTGGGTATCGCAGTGGCCGCCATGGTGAACATGGCCGTGGGCAATTTCCTCATCACCGGCATCCCTGATCGCAGCAATCTCAACTTCAAAAACCAGTGTTACACCGGCCAGTGGATGATTGCCATCAACCACAACCGTATTTTCGTCAACCGCTGTCACATTAATGATCATTGGTGCGCCATCATCCATGGTTGTCTGAAATTGCATACCGGGCTGGATATTTTCAATACCCGGAAACTGGTCGCGTGACACCTCATCAACCAGGGACACCTCGTATTCACCGTAAGCATCAGCCGGTGGAATAACAACCTTGAGTTTCTCACCAGTTTTGCGGCCCTCTAAGGCTTTTTCCAATCCTGGAATAACGTCATTGTAACCATGCAGGTATTCAAGTGGCTGACCCGGTTCTGACTGGTCAAGCATTTCTCCATTTTCATCTTTTAAAACAAAATCAAGGCTGACAACCCGGCCTTTTTTTACGGTTGTTATACGTCCCATTTATTTTTCACTTATATTCATTAGCAAGCGGGTTTCTAAAACCCTTTAATTGTTGGAGAATATATCACTTATGAATGATCTTCACGATTTAGAACTTGTTATTAAATCCCAGATACCGATTCTTCTGATTGAAACAAGAGAAGAAAAACGTGTGCTGGAACTGTTTGTCCGACTTGGCCTGAAGGTAGCCCTGCCACTGTTTGAATGGTCAATCACCGAAGGACTGGGCCGTTCAGAAGTTGATTTTGGCAAGATGGTCAACACCTCCGACCCGACCGAAGTGTTACGCCATATCAAGGCAACACATAAGCCCGGTATTTTTGTACTGCTGGATTTTCATCCTTACCTGACTGAACCGCTGCATGTGCGCCTGCTCAAGGAAATTGCCCAGGAGCACGAATCTGTGCCACGCAATATCGTCATGGTAAGTCACAATATTGATACCCCGCCTGAAATTGCCCATTTCACTGCCAAGTTTGATTTGCGTTTACCTGATCGCTCCACCCTGAAAAACCTGATTCGTGAAGAAGCAGGACGCTGGCAGAAAACCAACCCGGGCAAATCGCTGCGTGCGGACAAGGATGCACTTGAAAAACTGACCAACAATCTCACCGGCGTAACCATCCAGGAAGCCAGGCGATTGATTAAAACCGCCATTGCCGATGATGGCGCCATTACGGAAAACGATATTCCTGCCGTGATGAAAGCCAAGAACAGCCTGATGAACAAGGATAATATCGTTTCGTTTGAATACGATACGGAAAGCTTTGCGGATGTCGCCGGACTGGATAACCTCAAGCAATGGCTGGAAAGTCGGAAAAAAGCCTTCTCGAAAAAAAGCAGCAAGCTTGATACGCCCAAGGGGGTCTTGCTGCTTGGCATACAGGGCGGCGGTAAAAGCCTTGCCGCCAAAGCCGTCGCCGGCCACTTTGGCCTGCCGTTACTGCGACTAGACTTTGGTACGCTGTATAACAAGTTCATTGGTGAAACAGAAAAGAACCTGCGCCAGGCACTGCAGACTGCTGAAGTGATGTCGCCCTGTATTTTATGGGTCGATGAGATCGAGAAAGGCATATCCCAGGGCAGCAATGACGACGGCGTTTCCAAGCGCATACTCGGCACCCTGCTGACCTGGATGGCAGAACACCAGGGCAAGGTATTTATAGTTGCCACCGCCAATGACATTGAAAGCCTGCCACCGGAATTAATGCGTAAAGGCCGTATTGATGAAATATTTTTTGTCGATTTGCCGGACCAGAAAATCCGCGAAGAAATTTTCAGCATTCACCTAAGGCGACGTAACCAGTCACCCTCGGGGTTTGATTTATCCGCATTGGCTTCTGTCAGTGATGGTTTCAGTGGTGCCGAAATTGAACAGGTGATTGTCTCGGCGCTTTATACCGCTCATTCAAGTGAGACGCGTTTGAGTACCGATATTTTGCTGGATGAGATTGAACGGACGCAGCCGCTTTCAGTGGTGATGGCTGAAAAGATTAATTACCTGCGTGAATGGGCCAGAAACCGGACAGTTCCTGCTTAACCCTGGTGATCTTCTTTTGGGCCAGTCTTTTCTAGAATAGTCTTTTCTGGATTGGTCTCTTCTTGATTTGCCTGATCATAAGTCAACGCGGCAATTCCCGACTTGTTCATCGATGTCTTCAAAGAGTAAGTCAGCACCGTGGTTAACATACGCTGATAAAAAGGCAGCTTTTCCATATAACCTGGCAATGCCGTTTCAAGTGTCACTGCATTTTGTAAATTTTTCTCGAATTGTTCCCGTCGTATTTGCAGATACCTGGTGAATTGCTCATCGCTGGCAGCCTGTTCTGTCAGTTCAATCGTCCAGCTGATATCCTCGTGCAACCTGCAGCAGCCAATGCAAAAGCCATAGACCTTTTCAGACCATTGTTCCGGAGATACCAGGGACAGACGGAATTTCCCCTGTTTTTGATAAAGCCAGTAGCTGTTGCCTACCACCGGTTTAAAAGCAAAATCACTGTTTAACACAAACATTGATGTAAACAGTTCATCAGCTATTTGTGTAACAGATTTTGCCGGGATGTACTTAGCGGGTAATTCAGCCAGCAGATTGGCTACAGGCGAGAGGCCTTTACCCTGGGGGTTTGCCCCCTTGTTTTCTGGTGGGGGAGGCACCTCAGGCCGCAATTGATCCGAACTGACGCTGTAACCTGTTGTAAAGCTTCACCGGTTGCAGGAATTCAACAGCAACACAGAAACGTTCTTCGTCACAAAGTTCTGATTCGTGCCTGGTAACCCTGACTGGAATTGCTTCTATCATTTTTCCGTTGACCTCGGCTTTCAAAGTTAAAGCCTTGTTAAGCGGAAATTCAATATCAGAAACCAGTAATGCACCTGCTTCGGAAAAATCACTGCAAATACAATAACTCGTGGTGGCTTGAGTGGTTTTATCCGTAAGAAAAAAATCTATTTTCTCTGAGTTTTCAAACTGAAAACGCTCAGAAGTTCTTTCGTTATTAAACATGTATCCTTCATCCTCTATCAGCTTCTTATGAGCTGTTTAGTAAGGAGGATAGTACCATGTTTTATGTGGAATTATGATGACAAATTTTTAAAGGTATTAAAGGTTTTGTCTTTTGGGTCACAAAACTGCAATCAGTTGGGATCAGGTTCGTCAGAGTCCACGACTTCAACAGGGTCCCAGGCATAAGCCGGTCCTTTCATAAGGTAAACCACGAAAGCACCGAAAGCCGCTGTGAGAATCATCAACCAGCTTACGATCAGGCAGGCAATTGCAATAATATTAACAAAATCAAGGTGTTTACTGACCTCAGCGGCGGTGCCGTCAGGCGGCATGATATGAGCCACCGCGGTAAAGATAGCGATCACATTGGTGCTGTAAAACAACAGCCAGGGAGTTTTTTTAAGTATTTTCCACTCCAGGCCATGTGGATAGCGCCTGGAATTGGGCAATTTATTAAGAAATGCCATATCTGCTCTCCGTAATCGCAGAGCAGCTTATTACCTTGCAAAAAGAGATTCACTGACATAAATCAATAAAAAAGTATTCTTTACAAAAAAGGCCTCGTCCATGAGATTCATTAGATTGTCTTAGTCTGTGGCTTACTCTGTGGCTTACTCGATAGCTAAAAGCTCGATTTCAAAGATCAGGGTTTCATTCGGGCCGATCTTAGGTGGTGCACCACTTTCACCGTAAGCCATATCAGACGGGATAAACACGCGCCACTTGCCTCCGGTTTTCATGCGGGTTATGGCTTCACGAAAGCCCGGAATGACGTTACCGAGCGGGAAACTGACCGGCGTACCGCGATCAACTGAACTGTCAAATACCGTACCGTCAATCAGGGTGCCATGATAATGCACTTCTACCTTATCGGTGGCTTTTGGCTGATCACCTTCACCGGCTTTTAGCACAATGTATTGCATGCCATTTTCAAGCACCTTGACGCCTTCAACAGATTTGTTCTTGTCGAGAAAAGCCTGGCCTTTTTTCATCGCCTCCTGGCTGGCCTTGGTGACAATTTCATCGCGCTGTTTTTCCAGTGCCTGTTTCATTTCGGCTATGTCCATCTGCAGGTCCTTGCCCTGCAATACGTCATTCAGGCCGGCAACAAAGGCCGCTGTGTCGACTTCGTTAACCCCCGAAGCCTGCAACAGGTTGGCAATATTAAAACCATAGGCATAGGAATATTTTTGTTTGTCTGATTTCAGTTCTACTGAACCTGCTGCGGCACTGACTGTAAGACTCGCTATAAGGCTCACCCACAAAAGCGGCGAAACCAGGGCTTTTTTTGCCTTTTGAGACATTTATTTCTCCTTGTTTAATTGGTTTTTTAGGTTATTGCTCGTTTTAAGGAAGCTATTTCATTAATTTCTAAACTTTTATCACATTTTGACCGATATTACGGGTAGAAAAAGCAGAAAAGATTTATGCTTTTATCCGAAAGTTTTCTCAGCAGTATAGAGGTTCGACATGGTTGACGGAATTACAGGCAACGCACTTCAGGGCATTCAGCGTGCTACCGAAGGTATGCAGCGTAATGCTTTTGATATTGCCCGGGCCAATAAAACCACTAAAGCCGATAATAATCTGGACCCTGCCCGCTCGCTGGTTGAACTCAACCAGAACAAGAATGTGGCCCAGGCCAATATGAAAGTTCTCAAGGCCGCCGATGATATGATTGGCACTCTGTTTGACGCCACAGCATAAAATCAATCTTCATAGCGCATTGACAGGTCAACCGCCTGAATATGCTTGGTCAGTTCTCCGACCGAAATATCATCCACACCTGTCAACGCTATGTCCCTGACCGTTTCCAGGCTGACATTGCCGGATGCCTCAAGTCTCGCCTTTCCCTGGTTTAAAGACACTGCCTGACGCAATAGATCGTTACTGAAATTATCCAGCAACAGGTACTTTGCACCGGCCTCAAGTGCTTCGCGCATCTCCTCGAGGTTTTCGACTTCGACTTCAATCTTGATGTCATCAGATAAGCTTGCAAAAGCCTGCTTCAATGCAGCACTGATCGAACCTGCCGCAGCAATATGATTTTCCTTTATCAACACGGCATCAAACAGGCCTACCCTGTGATTCACCCCTCCACCACAGGTGACCGCATACTTTTCAGCATACCTGAGGCCCGGAATAGTTTTACGGGTATCCAGAATATTGACACCGGTGCCTTCGACTGCATCGACAAAGCGCCGGGTACGGGTAGCCACTGAAGATAATGTCTGCAAAAAATTAAGTGCTGTACGTTCAGCAGTTAGCAGTGACCGGGCATTACCCTCGAGCTTACAGATAATCTGACCCGGCGAAAGCATGTCACCATCAGCACAGGACCAGTTGACCTCAACACTGGAATCAAGCTGGTGGAAGCTTTCATCAAACCATGCTTTACCCGCCATAACAGCCTGCTCACGGCAAACAATGTTAGCACGCAGGATATTTTCAGATGGCAGTAATGAAGCCGTCAGGTCACCTGGACCGACGTCTTCAGCCAGGGCCAGGCGCACATGTTCAGCGATAATGGCTTTGTCCGGTAGCACGGCCAGTAAATTATTCAGGACAATTACCTTACTGCTTTATTTGACTTCAAGCAGTTCCACTTCAAAAACCAGCGTGGCATTTGGCGGAATCACGCCACCGGCACCGGAGGCACCGTAACCCAGTTGGGGTGGTATAGTCAGTTTACGGGTACCGCCTACCTTCATACCCTCAACACCTTCATCCCAGCCGCGGATTACGCGGCCGCCACCAAGTGGAAAATCAAAAGGCATATTACGATCTTTGCTTGAATCGAATTTGCTGCCATCTGTTAGCCATCCTGTGTAGTGGACGGATACATTTTGACCTGCCTCGGCAATATCACCTTCACCTTCGACCAGGTCTTCGTATTTCAAACCGGAATCGGTAATTCTTTCTGACATGATTAATCACTCCAAATTGTTTTTTCGCATGTTAACTGATGTGTACTGATTTTATAAGGCGATATGACAATTAAACAGATTGGTTCAGTGCAAGATCAAAAACAGGTTGATTGATATCCGTCATCAACTGGACTTTCCCTGTGTTTATTAAATCAGCTAAATCTTTTTGCATGAGTTCAGCGAGCTTTGTACCAATGCGACTGACAAACACCATCGTACCACTGGCATCGCTTTTCCACAGCAGCTTGCCCTGCACCGTTCTGCCTGATGCAACCTGCCATTTAATCCAGTCTCCTACCTGCAGTTTTAATACTGTTTGTGCAGCCTCATCCAGAGGGGTATTTTCACTATCTGAATCTGCAAGCAAAGGCAGCGGTATCAATTCATCAACAGGTCCGATTGAATGGCACATTCCTTTTAGAGCCTGGATATGACTGGCCTGTAACTGTTTCAATGCAACTGTTAACTTGTGTTCATCATAAGAAATTTCGACCAGTTCATTTCTTAAGTCCCTGAGCAGATCCGGGATGGTTTTCATCAATTCCTGGCGTTCTTCAGATTTGTTTTTAGGTTTAACACTCCATAACAGTTTTTCCATAATGCCTAAAAGTTTTTGGAATTTTTCACTGTCCGGACCCTGTCGAAAAAAGGCCAGGGTTAAAACATCTTTCCAGCCATCTCTGAGTAAATCTGTGACAACGACCGGCAACTCCTGTTGATGACAAACTTTTTCATTAATGATTTTGGCAACATGAACCTGGGCAAGCCTCATATTTTCTTTACCTTTCATCATTTCGATTACACGGTCTTCGTTTATTTCAGTTTGCCTTGATTCATCAAGGATAAATTGATTCAAGTTCTTGCAGGCCTCATCGAACAGAAAGACATCCTCGAGAAAGTTTTTAACAATTTGTGTAATCAACGACGACAAGTGAGCCAGAAAACCATTGCCCGAGTGTTCACCGGACTGCTCATCTTCGTAAACCCATCCGACTGAGGAACGATAAAGTAACTCCAGTAATCTTCTTGCCGGATGTTGCTCATTATTGAAGAAATCATCCTCAATCAAAGCCACTTTAAGATAAGGCAGATACAAACGAACCAGGATTTGCCTGACCGGGTCAGGCAAATTGGTTTCTGTTTGAATGTATTCAAACAATGTGGTGACGGCATTTAAAATATTTTGGCGACTGTTGAGATCAGCGTTGTGTCCAGTGGTGAGTTCAGTGGCCTGTTCAGTAATCTGTTGATTGGCCTGTTCAATAATCGGTTTAGCTGAACCATCTAGGGCATCCGTTAATTTTCCCCGGATGGACTTAAGCTCAAAAAAATTATCAGCTGAAGAAGAATCAGAGAGCGCATTAACGGCTTCTGTTTGCAGGCTCGCAAACACTGCCTGTATATCAGTTGTCATGACTTTATCTGTTCGATCGCTCATATATTCAATTATTTTCCGCATGCACACCCTGATTCTAGCTTAAATATATTTGCTCTCGAACTGAATTAGTGACCGGACAAAAAATTCCTGATTGATTGATTTACAGGGCAAGGTAGAATCCTTATAAAAAATAGGTAATAAAGTTGCCGTGCCACAACTTTTTAAACATCTCTTTAAGACACTGAAAGATAGCTTTCGCGATCTGATCCCGATTTTCGCGGTAATTGCCTTTTTTCAAATCCTGGTTCTACAACAACCTATTCCCAACATTGGCGACATGATTATCGGTTTTATGCTGGTGGTCATTGGCCTTAGTCTGTTCATTTACGGCCTGGAAACCGGACTCTTTCCTATCGGTGAGAACATGGCCCGGGACTTTGCCCGCAAAGGCTCATTACCCTGGTTGCTTACATTTGCGTTTGCGCTTGGGTTTGGCACGACGGTTGCCGAACCTGCATTGATAGCAGTGGCAGATGAAGCTGCCACGGTTGCAGCCAATGGCGGCAAAATAAACGACTCGCCGGAGGCACTGAAGGATTATTCTTCCAAACTCAGGTTTACCGTTGCCCTGTCAGTAGGCTTTGCCATACTGCTTGGCGTTATCAGAATAATCAAAGGCTGGCCGGTACAATACCTGATTATCGGTGGTTATTTTGGCGTGGTCATCATGACCTACTTCGCCCCGGAATGGATTATCGGTATTGCATATGATTCCGGCGGTGTGACCACCTCAACAATTACAGTGCCACTGGTAACCGCACTGGGTGTGGGCCTGGCCAGTACCATTAAGGGCAGGAACCCGGTAACTGACGGTTTTGGTTTAATCGCCTTCGCTTCATTGTCACCGATGATGTTCGTGATGGGATTCGGGATGATCATGTCATGACAGAATTCATGAATTTCATTGATACCCTGGTTCTCACAATCCGCGATGTATTGCCCATCCTGGCGATTCTGATTGGTTTTCAGCTTTTTGTTTTACGCCGTAAAATCCCAAACCTGAAAAGAGTTATTGCAGGTTTCGTGTTTGTTTTGTTTGGACTGGTGTTTTTCCTGCTGGGTCTTGAAAAAGCCCTTTTTCCGCTAGGCAAGTTGATGGCGGCGCAGTTAACTGATCCCGAATTTCTTGGTATCGCCGATCCTGACACAAGAGGCCACTGGCTGGATTACAGCTGGGTTTACCTGTTCGCGTTTGCAATTGGTTTTTCAACCACCATTGCCGAGCCTTCCCTGATTGCCGTGGCCATCAAGGCACAGCAGGTTTCTGCCGGTGCGATTGCTGCCAACGGCTTGCGCATTGCAGTTGCTTTCGGTGTTGCCATCGGTATTGCCATAGGCACATTCAGAATTGTTACCGGCACCTCCCTGACCTATTACATTATTGCCGGCTACGTTGTCGTCATTATCCAGACAATCTACGCACCAAAAATCATTACTGCACTGGCCTATGATTCCGGTGGTGTTACCACTTCAACAGTTACTGTACCGTTAGTAGCCGCTTTGGGGCTCGGCCTGTCTCATTCCGTACCGGGATGTGACCCGTTACTGGATGGTTTTGGCCTAATCGCTTTTGCCAGTCTGTTTCCAATTATGGCTGTACTCGGATATGCACAAATAGGTGAATGGCGGGCTAACCGTGCTCACAAATCCAATCTGCGGGAGGATAAATAACCCATGCATTTCAAACTGATCATTGCACTGGTTCAGGATGACCTGACCAACAAGGTACTCGAAGCTGCGCGGGAAGCCGGCGCGACGGGTTCAACAGTCATTAACCAGGCCAGGGGCGAAGGACTTGAACAAACCAAAACCTTCCTTGGTCTGTCACTGGAAACCCAGCGTGACCTGATTCTGCTTCTGGTTGAAGAACACTTAGCAAGACCGATTCTTGAGACCATTGAAAAAGCCGGTGACTTTGCCAACAAGTCCAATACCGGTATAGCTTTTCAGATCGACGTCGAAGATGCTGTCGGGGTTAGCCATCAGATTCAAGCATTAAGCAAAATTGTTGAGGAAGAGATATGAGTGAAAAACAACTGATTCAGGTCAAGGATGTCATGAAGCATGAACTCGACATCATTGACGGTATGAGCACAGTTCAGGAAGCTCTGAACGCCATGGAACATGTTCATAACAAATGCCTTATCATCGATAAACGTCACGAGCACGATGAATATGGCATTGTCATGATCGCCGATATTGCCAAGCATGTGTTGGCCAGAGACCGTGCACCGGACCGCGTCAATGTTTACGAAATCATGAGCAAGCCGGTTATACATGTTGATGCCGAGATGGACATACGCTACTGCGCCCGCCTGTTTGACCGTTTTGGCTTATCAAGAGCACCGGTAATGCAGAACGGCAAACTCGTCGGTATTGTCAGTTTTACTGACATGGTAATGCGCAGCATGCGGGAACCTGAAAGTTGACGGAAATTGATGAAAAAGGCTGGTTAACTGGCATAACCTGCCATGCTTCACCCAATTTCGACCAACGCCCTGCTGTAGACGACATTAACCTGCTGGTCATTCATAACATCAGTCTGCCGCCTGAGCAGTTTGGCGGCCCCTGGATAAGCGATTTTTTCTGTAACAGACTTGACCCTAACCAGCATCCCTATTTTAGCGAAATAGCCGACCTGAAAGTTTCCTCACATTTACTGATTCATCGCGATGGAAAGGCTGTGCAGTTCGTCAGTTTTCTGGACCGTGCCTGGCATGCCGGTGCCTCATGTTTTGATGGGCGTGAAAAATGTAACGATTTTTCCATCGGGATTGAGTTGGAAGGTTCCGATAGCCAGCCGTTTACCGAACAGCAATACCAGTCGCTGGCAGCTATAACAAAAAAGCTTATGAACAGATTCCCCGCCATAACTGCCGAGCGTATTACCGGCCACAGCGACATTGCCCCGGGCAGAAAAACCGATCCCGGCCCCCATTTCGATTGGCCAAGGTACAGAAATTTAATTAACTCTGCTCAAGCCTGAATCAGTTTTGTGATATAAATTCAGCTCTTTAATTTAATATTCGAATCATGGCTTTTCTCATCATAATAACCGTCCTGTTTGCCGAGCGTTACCTGCTTGAGCAGGAAGACTTCAGACAGCATACCTGGTTTAGGGACTACTGCCGCTGGTTTAAACAGCTACCCATGGGGGAATGGCTGAGCGAAAGCCGGGGGGCCATTATTGCCCTGTTGTTTTTGCCTTTATCACTGGTGCTTATCGTTCACTCCTGGTCGGTTTCCACTTTCCAGGGCATACCTGAATGGATTGTAGCCTGGGCTATCCTGATTATATCGCTGGGCCCGAAAGACCTTGAGCACCAGGTCTCCGCATTTCTCTATGCACGCGAACAGGAAGCCACTGACAGCGCCAGGGAAATTGCCTCTGAAATCATGCAAAAGGAAACGCAAGCCGAAGAACCTGAATTAAGTATTCTGGTTTCTGAAAGTATTGTTGAGCAGGCCAATAACCGCTTGATGGCGGTGTTATTCTGGTTCGTTTTACTTGGCCCGTTTGGCGCTGTGCTTTATCGCTTAACCTCACTGGCCGAAAAGTTTTCCAGAGACGACCCGGCCAGGCAAAACATGAACCAGCAGGCATTTCATCTCCTGCATATCCTTGACTGGGTACCGGCAAGGTTACTGGCAGCCACTTATGCACTGGTAGGTCATTTTGACAACGTACTACTGGCCTGGAAACACTGGCAGGATGATAGCAGAACCCAGTATGAATCAGATGCTTCCGGCCTGTTGATTCTGACCGGCTCTGCAGCCGTTGGTCACTCGCATGATGATGCCATACCCGAACACCTTAAAGACCTGCCGCCACTGGTTGAAGATGCGCTTGGGCTGGTACTGCGCAGCATGACCATCTGGGTTGTGCTGCTGGGTATTATGCAACTGGCCGCCTGGATCACCTGACCAGATCACTTGACTGGATTAAATTAACGCATGACCACAATTATCGACATGATCCGTCATGGTACCCCTGATGGCGGCAACAAGTATCGTGGCAATAAAATTGATGATCCACTCAGTGAAAAAGGCTGGCAGCAGATGTGGTCTGCAGTGGAAAGTTATCCCGCCTGGGATGCGGTGGTCAGCTCCCCGATGCAACGCTGCCAGTCATTTGCCCGGGCCTATGCGCAGAACCATGGACTAAAGGTCGAAGTGATTGAGAATTTAAAGGAAGTGGGTTTTGGAGAATGGGAGGGAAAAAGCAGCAGGGAAATTCTGGCTGATAACCCTGACCTGATCAAAAACTTTTACCACGATCCGATTGCCCACAAACCTGCCGGTGCTGAAGAACTGGAGCAGTTTCAGCAACGTGTAGAAGCGGCGATTAAATACACCCTGGAACAATACGCAGGTAAAAAAGTTCTGCTGGTTGCACATGCCGGTGTGATTCGTGCAGCCATTACTGCAACCATTCAGGCTCCAGCGGCATCTATGTACAGAATGTCAATTGATAACGCTGCCATCATCAGGATTAAGGATGACGGCATCCGGCCTGCGACAATTATGCTTTATTAATCAGGACTTATTAACGGGTCGGCCTTCGCGAATCCAGCCGGTTATGCCGCTTCTGACGTTATAAACCTTACTGTAACCCTGCTTCTCGGCCAGGAACTGGGCCAGTGCAGATGTTCTGTTGCCTGTCCTGCATATCAGGATAACAGGTTGGTCAGGATTAATTTCCGAGGCAAAACTCGGCATAAATGCAGGATTAAAACGACCACCCTTATCAAATGCTGTCAGGGTTTTACTGCCATCGACAACACCTGTCTGTTTCCATTCTTCCGGGCGACGGATATCAAAAACCTGAACCCCTTCAGACTGCAACCTGGCAAACTCGTCATTGTTAATGTTTGTATAGGGTGGTTCGGAACAGCCTTGCAACAAAAGTACAAGAATGACCGGAATCAATAAAAGTAAACGTTTCATAACAACATCCCGTTAAAATTCGATTCGCTATTCTAGAAAGATTCAACTGCCGACAGCACTTAAAAATTTCAGGGTAATAGCAATTTTTCGCCTGATCAATACGGTTTAATTCGGTTTGAGCCAGTTTAAATCGATTTAAGCTGGGTCAGGTTGAGGCTTCTGTTGAGTATCGGCCCCTGCATATTCTTCGGCTAGTTCCAGCAAAGCTTTTTCCTTGTTGGAGAAGAACCTCTCCTTGCCGAGCTCTTCAAACAGGCCGCTGAGAATAAACAGTTTGATCACCTGGTATTTCAGGCCACTGAACATAAGCTTCACACCGAGTTCGCAAAGACGCTTGTTGACCTCGCGGATTTTTTCCTCTCCTGAAGCATCAATGCTGTTTATACCACTGCCGATAACCAGAATTGCCTTGGCCTCTGGAAAATCCCGCTGTGCTTCAAGAATGATATCTTCGAAATAAGCCACATTGGTAAAGGTCAGCGCACCATCAAAACGCACCGGAACGTAAATGTCACTGATAGGCTCAAGACTATGGGATTTGATGCCACCAAGGGTGCCATCAGGTTTACGGCTGACAATTTCCGCACGTGGGCGCATTGACGAGATAAGAAAATGCAGTACGGTCAGCACCAGGCCAAAAAGTATGCCATTGGCAATTGCGGGAGCCATAATCAAGGTCGCAAAAAATGTGACGATGCCAATCACCGCACCATAACGATCAACCTTCCAGGCTTGTACCAGTGGCTTGATACGAATCAGGCTGAAAACGGCCATCATCACGATCACAGCGAGTACCGCCTGTGGCAGGTGATAGAGATAAGGCGTAAAGAACAGTAAAACAATAACCACCGTAGCTGCCGAAATAATAGCAAACAGGCCGGTTTTTGCGCCGGTTTTTGCGGCCACGGCCGAACGTGAAAAAGAACCGCTGACTGTAAACGAACCAAAGAAACTACCGACGATATTTGCCAGACCCTGGCCAACCAGTTCCTTACTGGCATCAACACGTTCACCTGTTGTACTGGCAATCGCCTTTGAAATTGAGGTGGCTTCCATAAAACCAATCAAGGCCATAACCAGTGCAGCCGGTAACAGGGCAAATACCAGGTCCCACTCAATTGTCGGCGCATTTAAACTGGGAAGCCCTTCAGGTACAACTCCAACCACGTCACCTCCGGCAGACAGTGAAATTTTGTCATCACTGATACTACTGAAACGCCAGACGTCTTTATCGACCGTGAAATTTTCAGGAATATTTTTGGTACTGAAAAATACCTGTTTGCCATTTTCATCAATGGCGGCTCTAAAAGTAATGCCATGAATGTTGATCAGGCGAATCGTGTTTTCAGCTTTGAGCACAGATAACTCGTTACCAAGCACCGCGGCCTCAGCCAGTAAACCAGCTGAGTTTTTAATGTCTTCATGCTTTTCGTATTCCTTTGCCTGGCGTCTCAAGTCGGCAACGTTGGTAATCAGTTCGCTGATACGTGCCTGGGTTGTAGAGTAGGTATCCATGAGCTGCGCAGTATCTTTTTCATGAAACTGCTCAATGGAAACAGACTGTTTGTTCTCAAAACCAGTGACCGCACTTATGATTGTAGTGACCACTACAACAATCAAGACACCGGGCAATGTCGCCTTGTAACGTTTTAAACCATCAATCAGCAACCACGCACCAATGGCAAACAACAATGTGTAAATGTGCATATCCGGAATCTGGGTCAATACACGCCAAAGGTCAGTAAGGTATGAATCGGTTCTTGGAAAAGGTACGCCAATGATCTTGCTAAGCTGGGACAGGCCGATAATTAATGCCGCTGCATTGGTAAAACCAACGATAACCGGGCTGGATAACAGGTTAACGATCGCACCAAGACGAAACACCCCCAGTATCAGACGCAGGACCCCGACCATAAATGCCAGCATGATCGACAACTCAATAAAACCGGGGCTGCCCGGAGTTGCGAATGGTATCAGGGCCGCGGCTGACATCAGCGATAACATGGCGACCGGGCCGGTATGCAACTGACTTGAAGAGCCCCATAGCGAGGCAATGATTACCGGTATGAATGAAGCATATAAGCCATACACCACCGGCAGACCTGCCAGCTGTGCGTAAGCCATGCTCTGCGGCACAAGAATCAGGGCGACGGTGATACCGGCAATTAAATCTGAGCGAACCTTATCAGTGGTTAGCGGAAACCAGCGGATAAACGGAAAGAAATTTACGAGCAAATTCTTCATACTGAACCATTTTTTGTCATAAAGCCGGTCAGTAATGACATGTTTTCACTGCGCAGCGCAATGACATTCATCATTTCATCGACTTTAAGTATTTGATTTTATTTACCTTATGCACTACGAAGGCAATAATCTGAGCGCCATGATAGTAGTTAATTATCCGCTAATATGCAAAATTAATTTTATCAGCACCTGGCATTTGCATGGCTTCGGCCATACTGAAAAATCAGCCTAGATATCGTTTTCAAGCTGCTGACTGACTGGTATCTGGATGTGAAACACTGAACCGACTGTTCGTCCCAAGCCGGGGCTTTCCGCCCAGATTTTGCCATGATGCAGACCTATGATTTCTCTTGTAATCGGTAACCCAAGACCGGTTCCGCCCGCATAGGAAGTCGTTTGTGAACTTTGAATAAATTTTTCAAAAATGGTTTCCAGCTGCTCCGCGGGAATGCCTGGCCCGGTGTCCTCTATCGAAATTCCCAGGATATCCTGTTGCTGCTCGTTTAAAACGCCTTCGTACCGCTCGATATTGACTTGAATCATCGAGTTTTCAGGGCTGAACTTGATGGCATTGGAGAACAGGTTAACAAATACTTGCGACATTAATTTTTGATCAATACAACATTCATGAGATTGCTCACTGTTAAGTTCAATCGTAATTGATTTTTGTTCCAACAGACTGCCAAGTTCAGAAATCGCATCAATAA
>CALAZS010000025.1 GCA_937926265.1 uncultured Gammaproteobacteria bacterium | reverse complement strand
AGTCCGTGTGCAATTCCTATAATAGCTCGAGTTAATTCGACATCTTCCTGGTCTGTAGGAATATCTTTGATAAAAGAGCGGTCAATCTTGAGTTTCTTAATTGGCAATTGTTTCAGGTAAGCCAGTGATGAATGACCCGTGCCGAAATCATCAATTGCGATGCCTATACCCAGCTCATCGAGACGCTTGAGCATAATTATTGAATGATGCGGGTCCTGCATAACGGCTGTTTCGGTCACTTCAAACATAATATTTGCAGGTGCCATCTGGTAAGCTTCCAGCGTTTGTGTAACAAATTCAATAAAGTCAGAATGACCTATCTGCACCATGGAAAGGTTAATGGACAACACTCCGGGATTTAAGCCTGCCTTCAACCATTCGGCGAGCTGGCTTATCGCCTGTTCAAAAACCCAACGATCGATTGGAATAATCATACCGGTATCTTCAGCCAGCTTGATAAATTTAAATGGCGGGATTTCACCCTGAACCGGATGGGACCAGCGAATCAGACATTCCATGCCAATAATATTGCCGTTTTTAATATCAACCTGGGGCTGAAAGTTGAGCCGGAACTGCTGTTCATTAATCGCCTGGCGCAGGTAACTTTCCATGATCAGTCTTTCATAGGCTTTCCGGGTCATATCACGTGAGTAGAATGTAAAGGTATTGCGTCCTTCAGCCTTGGATTTGTACATGGCAGCATCAGAATTTTTTAAAAGTTCTTCAGCTGACCTGGCATGATGCGGATACATGGCGATACCAATACTACAGGTCATGAACAACTGGTGGCCGTGTAAATTTATCGGGTCTTTAAATATCGACATGATTTTTTCGGTAATATCAATCGCATCGTCTTCATCTTCAAGATGGCCAACCAGTACAGTAAACTCATCACCTCCGAGCCTGGCAATGGTGTCAGTCTCACGTAACAAGGCTTTCATCTTTTCAGCAACCTGCTTTAACAGGATATCGCCGAAGTCATGGCCGAATGAATCATTGACCTCTTTGAACCTGTCCAGGTCGATAAACAGCACGGCTATATTGTAGTTTTCACGGTTTGCCAGCTTGATGGACTGGTTCAGTCGATCAAGAAACAACAGGCGGTTTGGCAGCTCGGTCAGGTAATCATGTTCTGCCTGGTGTTGTAATTTCAAAGTTCTTTCATCAAAAGCCCTGGCAAGATCCTCAAGCTCATCATTACTTCCCAGCGGACTGCAGAGAACCTCCTGGTTTTCAGTAGCCGATTTTACGCGGTTTAATAATTCGAGAATTGGAGAACTGATGCGATGGGCGGTTCTGATCGAAAAGAACCAGCTAATCATGGTTAAAACGATGCCAACCGCCAGCAACTGCAAGACTATGTCGAAAATCGGACTCTGGTAAATTTCACTCTCAATACCCACTTCCAGCTGCACACCCAGACTGGCCAAAAGCCCGGAATAATTATCTTTACTGAGAACATATGAATAATATTGCTGGTCAACCCGGTAGTTGTGTTCAAACAAACTCTGACCGGTCTTTAGCAGGCGTACGAAAATACCATCATTGGCATCAATTTGCTGGACCACAATCGACTTCAGGTCAAAAACAACGATTACTGCACCCTGAGTGGTTGAATAATATTCGATCGGACTGACAACAACGAGTTGGTTTTCTTCACTTAAGAAACTGGTGCTTTTCTTGTAGGCAAGCGCCATACGCAGCATGGTGGACTGGTTATATTGAAGTGTTTCTTTATGGGACTGGTAGATTGGCTGTCCGTCAAACCCAACCAGGTTAAACGAGATAACATCCTTACCCGAGATGAAATTTTCAATTAATGGTGGTAAATATTTTGAACGGCCTTCGCTGTCTGTTAATGCGTTGACCATGAGCTTGTTGGCAGTTAACGACTCGGCGTTTTCCACTAAAAAATCAAGTCGCTGATCAATTTTTTCCTGCAGAACCATTGCCTTGAATCGTAATAATTCCCCGGCATGATTTTCAGCCTGCTTCTTTACCAGGAAAAGCACCACCACAATACTGATCAACACGGTGACAAGCACCATGGTCGTTACCTGCTGGACAATCTTATGCTTAATGCTTTTTTTGGTGAATTGAGGCTGCGGCACAATTAATTCTCTTACTTATTAAAGCGGAAGCAAATATCCATCACTATTATACCTTGTCAGTATAAAATCTGATGAATCCAGAGCATCATGGTCTGAAGGGCTAAAAGGCATTTCATAAGATTTTACCACCCCGTCGTATAAAGGAATATTCTCCAGGGCTTTCCTGATATCGGAACGGTCAAAAGAACCAGCCTGCTCAACTGCAATTGCCAGCAGGTTGGTCAAATCATAAGCCTGGGCCACCGCCGATGGCGCACGTATCGATTCCATGCCGTCTCCACCATAGGTTTCCTGGTATAAGCTGGCAAGCTTCTGAGCCTGGGGCCTTTCATTACCAATGAAACTGAATGTCTGGAAAATACGTAAATCCATTTCCTTAATGGTTTCTCTATTTTCTTGCAGGCATGTTCCACCAACTATACCCCAGTGGGAAATGACCGGCGGTATGTTATCGAGTCTTGATAGCAATTTAATGACTCTTGAGCCTTCTTTGGGATTAAGCACCATGATAATTGAATCTGGTGGTTGGGAACTAAGCTGATTGAACTCCTCTTCAAAATCTTCCTGACCGCGGTTGATCACCATACCTATTGCCTGGTTGATGCCTTTTTTCGAAAGAAATTCTGTCATTTGCTCTAGATTGCTTCGACCCCAAACCGAGTTTTCCACTACGATCAACGGTTTTCGAAAACTTTTAACGACTTCGTTCACAAGGAATTCGGCCACGTACAGATCATTGGCTGACAACCTGAAAATAAAATTATGGTCTTCTACCGTTGCAGTGATTTTTTTGGTTGCTGACCAGGGAATCAGGTATGGCATTTCCAATTTTTGCACGTGTGGCATTTCATCGTGAATAACCGCACCGTGCTTTCCACCAATTACAGCGACCAAATCCTGTCTTTGAGCAAAATTATCGAGGTTGGATTTACCTGTATCAGGATTAACAAAGTGATTTTTTGTAATCAATTTAACCGGTTTTCCCAATAACCCACCTTTGGCATTAAGGTCTTTTATAGCCAGCTCGACGCCACGTTTAATCGCTAAACCGGATCCACCACCATCTACACTTAAATCAGCATTAATACCGATAACCACCTGTTCCCGGGCCGAAGGTTGGGGACCATATTTCTCCTCTAACAGCTCTTCTGTTTTGGAAATAATATCGGTGCCAATGATGTGCTCGAACGCCTTGACGATATGCGCTGTTTGATCAGTGAAGGCTTTGCGCTGTTCTTCAGTCAGGTAATGTACTTTTACACCCGACTGCCGGATTTTATCCAAGAGCACCTTTTCTCTTTTTTGAGTTTCCTGCCTTTCCCAGGGGGTTACTTCATTTGCAATATCCACCAGCAGGGAACCGATTTCAGGCGGCAGATTGTTGAAGGTTTTTTCACTGATTGAAAAGACATAGGCAAGATAGGCATGCTCACTGATTACCAGGTCAGACTGCACCTCGTGAAATCCCATACTGTAAATAGCGATCAACGGATTTTCCTGGCCGTCAACGACCCCGTCAGCCAGTGCCTGGCGCGTAGTATGAAAATCAATCGGAACCGGTTCTGCACCAACTGATTCAAACTGACTCATGATGATTCGGCTTT
The DNA here is from genome assembly GCA_937926265.1 of uncultured Gammaproteobacteria bacterium. GTDB lineage: Bacteria > Pseudomonadota > Gammaproteobacteria > Chromatiales > Chromatiaceae > JABDQZ01. The sequence goes on along the minus strand of CALAZS010000025.1, from coordinate 22,269 downwards.
TCATGACCCTGATTTTCTTACCGGAAAACGCTTCTGGATCAGTAAAAGCCACATTACCGGTGAAATGTTTGAAGCCGTTTTCCCAGAAGGTCAGCCCTATCAAACCAATGGGTCGCATTCTTTGCAGAAGCATCCGTCCCGGTTCACCATCAAGCATCTCGTAAGCATCTTCCCGGCTTGGAAAAAGAAAAGGCAGGTCAGCGTATTGCATGGCCGGAACCGGCACGCTCATTTTGGCGGTTGGCGTCAATAGCAGGTCAAGCTTGCCTTCTCTTGCCATTTCCACCATCTCGTGATCATTTCCCAGCTGCTGTGCAGGAAAAATCTCGATTTTAACCTGGCCACCAGTTCTCTGGTCCACCAGCCTGGCATAACGGACTGCAGCCTCATGCAAGGCACTGTCAACCGGTGTATTGTGGCCGAATCGTAAATTAATGGTTTCCCGAGCGCTCTGCTGGTCAAGAGGCTCAGCTTCATTGAGTATCGGTTTCAGGACAAAAAACCCCAGAACAAGGGCAATCAGAACAGCAACCGGCAACAGGATTTTTTTTTCCATCAGCAATAAAACCTTCCATTTATTCCATATACACTTACATCCTAACTGGACATTTTAACAAAAATAAGTCCCTATTACCGACATAGTACCGATATAAAAGTCTGAAACCGGTCAGGAAATATGCTCAATTGCATCAACAAGACGACTGACAGCAATTACTTTGATATCCGAGATGTTTTTTTTCGGCTTGTTGGCCTTTGGCACTATGACGGTTTTGAAACCATGTTTGGCGACTTCCCTGATGCGTTCTTCACCATTGGGAACAGGCCGGATTTCCCCGGCCAGCCCGAGCTCACCGAATGCAGCAACATCGCGCGGGATGACCCTACCACGGTAACTTGATAGTACCGCCATGATAACGGCAAGATCAGCGGCTGTTTCAGTGATTCGCACGCCGCCTACAACATTGACATAAACATCCTGGTCAAACATGGCAATACCACCATGGCGGTGTAACACTGCCAGCAGCATGGAGAGACGATTCTGTTCAAGCCCAAGCGTTACACGCCTTGGGTTTGCCAGCGGGCTGTCATCAACCAAAGCCTGCACTTCCACCAGTAAAGGACGAGTCCCCTCCCTGGTGACTAAAATACAGCTGCCATTGACCGTCTCGGCATCATGCGATAAAAAAATGGCTGACGGGTTGGCCACTTCTTTAAGCCCGGTATCTGTCATTGCAAACACGCCCAGCTCATTGACTGCACCAAACCGGTTTTTCATCGCACGGATTAAGCGGAACTGGCTGCCTGCTTCACCTTCAAAATAAAGCACGGTATCGACCATATGTTCAAGCACACGGGGACCGGCAAGGTTGCCTTCTTTTGTGACATGACCAACCAGGAATATGGTGGTACCGGTTTGCTTGGCAAACCTGACGATTTGAGCAGTGGATTCCCTGACCTGGGCAACAGCACCCGGAGCAGACTGCAACTGCTCTGTGTACATTGTCTGAATGGAGTCCAGCACAATGACGTCAGGTTTTTCGTTCTGACATTGCTGAATAATGCGCTCAACACTGGTTTCTGTAAGCAGCTTTAAGTGACTTATCGGCAGGCTTAAGCGTCTTGCCCTTAAGCTGATCTGTTCTGCTGACTCTTCGCCGCTGACATACAGGCAACTGGTTTGAGATGATAGAAAAGCCAGGGTTTGTGTTAGCAGGGTCGATTTACCAATACCGGGATCACCCCCGATCAAAACGACTGAGCCTTCCACCAGTCCGCCACCAAGTACCCTGTCAAGTTCACTTAAGCCGGTATTGGTTCTTTGGCGATTTTCGGCGGCAACTTCATCAAGCCTGCGAATTCTGTTTGCCGAATTATCTCCTGCGTAGCCGCTGAAGCGTTTGGCATTTGGTGTTGCTGATGCAGCCGCAACCTCTTGCAGTGTATTCCAGTCAAGACAGTCTGGGCATTGGCCCTGCCACTTGGGGAACTGGCCTCCGCAGGCGCTGCAGATATATTCAATTTTCAATGTTTTAGGCATATTTGCTCGTTTATTGATGCAAAATGATATTGTTTTACAAGACGTTCAAGCCATCCATGGTAACTCTACTTCGTGCATCCCTGCACTCAGAAGCTTGTAAAACAATATCAATTTTACATCTTTATCATGTTCGTAGCTTTAACCTAACATATCCATTGAACTCACTTAAGGTACTGCCCATGTCCTGATTTAATGGCGTCTGAGCATATGGATATGCGAAGTCGAGCGCCCCATGGAAGGGTTCAAGCGTCCATAAAATCAGGACATGGGCAGTACCTTAAGTGATTAAGAACAATACTCAAAAGTCACCCGATTGGTTATGCCGCAAAACAACTCATAGCTGATGGTGCCGGCGGCCTCTGCAACCTCTTCGGCTGGCAGGCCTTCACCCCAGAGTATGACTTCATCACCAAGGCTCGCTGCAATACCCCGCATGTCAACTGCAATCATGTCCATCGAAACACGACCAACCATTTTAGTGCGTTGACCGTTAACAATTACCGGTGTGCCACTGGGCGCATGGCGCGGATAGCCATCACCATAACCAATTGCAGCAATACCCACCGGCATATCCTCGGGACAACACCAGGTACTGCCATATCCAATGCAGTCACCCTTTTTTAAATGTTGAATGGAAATCAGCCTGGTCGATAATGTCATTACCGGCTTGAGTTCAAAACTCTCAGCTGATTCATTCAGTATCGGGCTGGCACCGTATAACATGATGCCGGGACGCACCCACTGTGCATGAGAATCAGGCCAGGCAAGGATGCCGGCAGAATTAGCCATAGAAGTTTCAGCAGCAGATGCTTTACTGAGCACATTTAAACGCTCAATCTGCAGATGCGTGAGTTCATCCTGCCGATTATCAGCATTGGCAAAATGTGTCATTAAGCGCACAGCCCCTGATTTGCAATTTAACGCTTCAAGCCTGTGATAAGTTGTAAGTGCCTCGTCATAACCAATCCCCAATCGATGCATACCGGTATCAACCTTAAGCCACAGCTGAAGACTCAAATCATCAGCCTGAACCTGCTCCAAAAGCTCAACTTGAGATAAATGATGAATGGCCAGTTGCAGGCTATGTTCATTGGCTAACTGAATTTCAGACCTGTCCGTGAAACCTTCGAGAACCAGGATGGGCTTGTCCGGAAAGAAACGCCTTAAAGAAAGCCCTTCATCGATACGGGCAACCCCGAACATGTCACTGTCTTTAAGTGCCCTGGCAACATGCATCACACCATGGCCGTAAGCATCCGCCTTGATAATACTTATGATACCGGAGTCAGGTGCGTGTTTTCTGACAATGGAAAGATTATGCGTTAACGCTTGCAGATTGATCGATGCAACAGGTCCGTTGTTAACGAACATGGCTTCATTCATAGTACCCATCATCACCGTAGGTATTATCAATAAAGTTTTCAAACTTGGTGAACTGACCGAGGAAGGTCAAACGACAGGTACCAATAGGTCCGTTACGCTGCTTGCCGATGATTATTTCTGCAATGCCTTTATCAGGGCTTTCAGGGTTATAAACTTCATCACGGTAAACAAAAGCAATAATGTCAGCATCCTGCTCAATGGAACCTGATTCACGCAAATCCGAGTTTACCGGACGCTTATTGGGACGTTGTTCAAGGTTACGGTTAAGCTGTGATAGCGCTATGACGGGAACATTGAGTTCCTTGGCCAGGGCTTTCAGGGACCGGGAGATAGTGGAAATCTCTTCCGTACGGTTATTACCTGCACCAGGCGCCTGCATAAGTTGTAAATAGTCGATTACAATCAACCCAAGCTGACCATGCTCACGCATAAGCCTTCTGGAGCGGGCACGGATTTCAGTCGGTGTTAAAGAGGCGGTATCATCAATGTGCAACCTGGCTTCCGACAGGATACTGACCGCCGAGGTTAACCGTGGCCATTCATCTTCTTCAAGTTTACCGGTACGCAAACGGTGCTGGTCAATGCGCCCAAGAGAAGACAACATACGCATCACCAGCTGCTCACCAGGCATTTCGAGCGAAAACACAGCAACCGGCAATTGGCTTTGAATTGCGACATTTTCAGCCAGGTTCATCGCAAACGTGGTTTTACCCATGGATGGTCGACCGGCAACGATAATCAAATCCGATTTCTGCAGGCCGGAAGTCATTCCATCAAGGTCTGAAAAACCTGTCGATAAACCGGTTAACGGCTCATCCTGCTGATAAAGGGTTTCAATTCGGTCTACAGCCCTGGTTAACAGGTTTTTGATATTTTCAAAACCACTTTTACCCTTGGACTGCTGCTCGGCAATTTCAAACACCTGTGACTCGGCATGATCAAGAAGTTCGTTAACAGAACGCCCTTCTGTTTCAAAGCCGCTGTCCGCAATGTTGGTTCCAACCCGGATAAGCTGGCGTTTAACCGAATGTTCACGAACAATATCGGCATAGGCACGAATGTTTGCTGCACTCGGCGTATCTTTTGCCAGGGTGCCGATATAGGACATGCCACCGGCATCATCCAGGGCAGCAATACGCTCAAGTTCCTCGGAGAGCGTAACAACATCGAAAGGTTTCTGTTCGTCGGCGAGCCTTTCAATCGCACTGAAAATCAATTGATGTTCACGCCGGTAAAAGTCATCTTTAACAACACGGTCTGCAACATTGTCCCAAGCCTGGTTGCTGAGCATGAGACCGCCAAGCACAGACTGTTCAGCCTGAATTGAATGTGGCGGGATTCTTAAAGAGTCAGTATCGAAATCACCATTTTCATTCAAAGATTGAAAAACAGTTTCACTCATAGGATTAACACTGATCAGATTCCGAGGCTATCCAACAGGTCATCAGCATCACTACTTGAGTCAGCCGACACATCATCCTGTTTGTTCTGGTTTTTGTTCTGGCTGGCAATGATGTCATCAGCATTGGCACGATCACCCGGATCAAACTCTTCGAGCATTACGAAGGTTGTTTTATCCATAGCCATTTCGATAAAGAATGTGTTGTTGCCGGAAGTTTTGAATGCCACCTTGCGACCCTGTGGATTATCAAGATTGGCATTAATGGAGAGTGCGACCTCACGGTTAATCGCCAGCATTTTTGGCTGACTCTGGTTCACTGAAATCAACAGTTCGTGTTCAACCGCTGCGGTAAACTCACCAACAATCTGGTTGGTCAATTCACCCAGTGTATTTCCGACCTCATCTGATGAATGCAGCGTCGCCAGTTCACTCTCAGGCATGCCCATATTCTTCATATAAGTGTTGTAGATTTCCATCGCCGATTCGGCAGTAAAATTCATTATGACGATACCGGAAAAAACACCGTCAAACAGAACAAAACAACCGATATCAGGCTTCAGGCTGGTCTTGGTAATACGCTGAACCACTGGCGAGTAAGTAACTGTCTTTCCAGTAGCACCAGTGAGCACCTTGGTAACGGATTTACACAAAATCAGAAGGATTTCATCAGTGCTGAAGGTGTTTTTTTTCTTCGCTGGCATCGCTAACCCCTGGCGGTATGGTTAATTATATTTATTGTAGGGGGGTAATTTAGCAGAATAATAATTTCATTGCCTCAAGAATTGGCAACAAAAACAAAAAGCATGCACCACCGTCAGGTGATGCATGCCAATTGCCTTGAATCATCGCGGTGTTAACCGCTTGGGGTAACTGAACGGACTGAAACAGCCCAAATTAGACTGGAATCAGGCTGGAATTACTTTGGAATCAGGCAGCTTCAACAATAACCTTGATCAGGGTGTCGACATCAGTGTGAAGATGAATACTGACTTCGTATTCACCAGTCGCATGAAAAGCACCTTCAGGCAAACGTACTTCACTACGAGAGACTTCAGCACCGGCACTGGTCAAAGCTTCAGCAATGTCAGTTGTGCCAACAGAACCGAAAAGCTTGCCTTCTTCACCGGCCTGATGAGCTATGGTCACAGAACCAACCGCTTCAATTTTGTCTTTGCGGGCATTTGCTTCAGCCAGCTTTTCAGCCTGGGCTTTTTCAAGTTCCGCGCGTTTAGCTTCAAAAGCCTTAATATTGTCTTCGGTTGCAGGTAGCGCTTTTCCCTGCGGTAGCAGGAAGTTACGTCCATAACCTGACTTTACAGAAACCTTTTCGCCAAGGCCTCCAAGGTTTGCAATTTTTTCAAGCAGAATTATTTCCATCTCAATTACCCCTAAGTTTTTTCATCAATTATTAGCAGATTCCCGGCGTTTTCTGTAATCGAACCAGGTATCTGTAAATCCTGTCATTGCCAACGCCGTCATCATGTAAGGCATCGCAATAATTAATAAAACGTAAATACCGACCAGCCAGACAGTGCTGGCCTTCACAACTTTTAACAGTCCATGGGTTACCGCCAACCCCTGAACAAAATATGCCGACAACATCACCAGGCCCAGCGTCAGAACCCATTCGGGTGGCTTGGACAAAATCAGCCAAAGCAGAAAGGGTGCTGCGATGATCGCCATAATGCGGTCAAATTTCAGCTCTCTGAACTCCTGGCCAAACCCTCCGGGGTTGTAAAGCAGTGCCTGCCACCAACGTCCAATAAACAGTATCGCCACCAGTTGCAGAAAAAAACCAGCTGTCATGACGGCGGTGATCCACTGCGCAACTGAGGCAACAAGCTCATCCAGACTGTGCCCCGCCTCGGACAACTCGCTATTGGCAAGCAGTTGCTGCATAGGCTCCCTGAGAAGCTCATACCAGTAGTCGGCAGGTTCCGGCACGACCAGATAAAACAGGCCAGCCATCAATAAAGTCATCAATACACCGGCCTGAAGAGTAAGCGCCAGGGAACGGCTCCACCTCAATATCAGGGCCAATGCCCATACCGGCATCCAGACAACCATGGCAAAAACCAGGGCCGGTAAAATATCCGCAAACAGCAAATAACTTAAAATGCCACTTGCTACAGTACTTAAAATAATTACGAGCATGCCATCCCTGGGGCCATGTCTCAGACTTACCAGGGCTACAGCTGCTCCGCTCAGTATGCTCAGGGGGGCTATCAACAAAGATAATATCGCCAGCACCGTTACAGACATCACTGCCTGCATCCGCCCACGCATTACAAACTGAGCTAAACCACGCATACTAATTCCGATATATCACAGCTCTGCAAAAGAACTGATGGAAATTCTCGGAAACGGGATTAATGGCCGTCAGTGTATGGCAACAGCGCAAGAAAACGGGCTCTTTTGATCGCTGTAGCAAGTTGACGTTGGTATTTGGCAGCTGTTCCGGTGATACGGCTTGGAACAATTTTTCCGGATTCGCTGACATAGCCTTTCAACAGATCGATATCCTTGTAGTCAATATTGCATGACTCATCATTGCTGAAACGGCAGGATTTTTTACGACGCATATTACGTGACATTTTCAAATTCTCCTTAATTAAGCGGCAACATCTTCAGCACGATCTTCCTTTTCCTGTTTTGCTAGAGGAGAAGGACTAGTATCAGCTGACTTCATTTTAAGAATCATGTTACGAATGACCGCATCATTGAATTTGAATGCACTTTCAAGTTCTGCCAATGCTTCACCATTACATTCGATATTCATCAGAACATAATGTGCTTTGTGCAGTTTATTGATTGGGTAGGCTAACTGACGGCGTCCCCAGTCTTCAAGACGATGGATTTTGCCTTCTTTGCCTTCGATAATGCCGCGATAACGTTCAATCATCGCCGGCACCTGTTCGCTCTGATCCGGATGGACCATGAAAACGATTTCATAGTGTCTCATGTTGTTTCCTTATGGATAATAGCTACCTGAAAAAATTTACCAGTAAAATAATTAACAGTGCAGCAAGGTTTTACGAACGCGCGATTATACGCATAAAAGCTGATTTTTCAATAACAGACGTGCAAATTCGCAGGAAATCACGATGATTTGAGATTATAGTGAGGCAGATCAATTGAAATTGATAAATTTCAACTTTTCCACGACCAAAAAAAACATTAGTATTTAAGGGATTAATTACATTTAACACATACTCATGACGTCGAGGAGTTAACCATGTTGTCAAACCTGCTGAAAGTATCATTACCTGTAGCCGCCCTGCTTGGCCTGACCGCCTGCGAAACCGCCCAACAGCCCGCTGTCAGCTTCAAAAGTGATATCAAACCGCTCCTCGATCATAACTGTACCGAGTGTCATAACGATGGCGGTTCCGGCACCATGGCGAGTGGCCTGCAGACCGTCAATTATGAGCTGCTAATGAAAGGCACCAAGTACGGACCGGTAATCGTTCCGGGTAATGCCGAACACAGTACTTTTTACCGCTTGATAGCCGGCAAGGTGGATCCTTCAATCCAGATGCCTCACGGCAAGGAAAAGCTCTCCGGTGCTGATATCAAAAAGGTTGAAAACTGGATTCAGCAAGGCGCCAAAAACAACTAATTCTGAAACAACTTAAGTGGACTTTTCCTGTCCTACAGGCTGATGAAAGCAAGATATTTATTTTTCCTGGCCTGTCTTCCTTTTCTGTTTCTGTTATCGGGCTGCAGTACCAACCCGGTAACAGGCAAAAATGAACTCTCGCTGATTTCCACCGAACAGGAACTGGCGATAGGTAAGAAAAATTACCAACCTTATCGCCAGGCCCAGGGCGGCGATTACGTCGCTGACCCCGGCGTTCAGCAATACGTATCTTCGGTCGGCCAGCGTATCGCCAGGGTCAGTGACCGCAAGCTGCCATATGAATTCAGCGTGATCAACGAATCCACTCCCAATGCCTGGGCCCTGCCCGGTGGAAAAATCGCAATTAACCGCGGCTTGCTGGTTGAACTGGAAAGCGAGGCAGAACTTGCTGCAGTCCTTGGACATGAAATTGTGCATGCCGCTGCAAAGCACTCTGCCCTTGGCATGCAACGTGGTCTCTTGCTGCAAAGTGCACTGATCGCTTCAAGCATTGCATTGTCAGATTATGAATACCGCCAACTTGCACTGACTGGCGCCCAGATCGGTGCCGGCATGGTCAACCAGAAATACGGACGTGATGCAGAAAGAGAGGCTGACTATTACGGCATGCATTACATGAAAAAAGCCGGTTACGACCCGGCCAAGGCTGTCAATCTTCAAAAAACCTTTGTCAGGCTTTCCAAAGACAAACAATCCAACTGGCTGACAGGACTATTCGCCAGTCATCCCCCTTCGCAGGAACGCGTGGAAAACAACCAAAACACTTTGCTTGAACTGGGAACTCCCGAAGGCGAGACAGGTGAACAGGTTTACCGTCAAAAAATGGCCCGGCTGATTAAAACCAGGCCAGCCTATGAAGCATTTGACAAGGCCGGCAAAGCCTATGAAAGCAAAGCATATGAAAAGGCATTATCACTTGTTGACAAGGCCATTCGCATTGAACCCAAAGAGGCCTTATTCAAAGGTTTAAAAGGAGAAATCCTGGCAGCCCAGGGAAAAAAGAAAACGGCAAAAAAATACCTTGATGAAGCCGTTGCTCTTAATCCCGGTTATTTTAAACATTACCTGGCCCGTGGCTTTGTAGAGCGTGACCTTGGCAACCTGAAACTGGCTCAGAATGATTTCACCAAAAGCAATAATTTGTTGCCAACTTCCGAAGGTCATTACGGTCTTGGGTGGCTGGCAATGAAACAGGGTAATGAGCAACTGGCAATCAACAATTTCCGCAAGGCATCATCAAGTGACAGCACCATTGGCAAAGCGGCCAATCTCTATCTTGCCCAACTCGATTTACCCAACAATCCCGAGCGTTATATCAAAAGCGCACTGGCATTAAACAGCCGCGGCTACCTGGATATTTATGTTAAAAACAATTCCGCAGTTGCTGTAAAAAACATTCAGGTTATTGTTGGCATTAACCAGGGTTTTAGCATTGCTGAAAAAAGCAGTTACCGTTTAAGAAAAACACTTAAACCCAACCAGTCAATCAAATTGACTACCGGCCTGGGGCCATTGGATAAAAAGACTGCCTCGCGATTTGCCTCACTCGTCACCAACGCAAGTATTGTGAAGTAATCAATCAGCTATACTTTTTAGCAGTGCTTTTTAAAAGAACAGAAAAGAAAAATGGATTAAGTTTTGGATTGTCTTTGCCGGACAGCTTCGAACAGACAAACACCTGCAGCAACAGACACATTTAAACTTTCCACACTACCCGCCATAGGTAAATTGAAAAGCTCATCACAGGTTTCACGCGTTAACCTGCGCATACCTTTGCCTTCAGCTCCCATCACTAAAGCTATGTTGCCACTTAGATCAGCCTGGTAGATTGAATCATCACTTTCACCTGCAGTACCGTAAATCCATACCCGGTAATCCTGCTTGAGCTTCTCCAGTGTTCGCACCAGGTTGGTAACCTGCACATAAGGCACCGTATCAGCGGCACCACTGGCTACCTTGCAGGCCACGGGAGTCAGGCCAGCCGAATTATCTTTTGGAGCAATCACTGCATCAACGCCTGCTGCATCGGCACTGCGCAAACAGGCTCCAAGGTTATGTGGGTCTGTTACACCATCCAACACCAGTAACAGACAGCTATGCCCGATATCCTCAAGAAGGTTAAATAGTGTTTTTTCTGAGACTGGTGCAGGTGCCTTGAGTTCAACTACAGCCCCCTGGTGATTAACTTCCGGCTCAAGTTCATCAAGCTTCTGTTTATTAACCCGGTTGATGGCTATACCGAGCTGTTTAGCCTGATCTTCAAGTTCATTTATGCGGCGGTCTTTACGGCTATTGACCAGCCAAAGGGCAATGACTGTTGCCGGACCATGTTTTAATGCACTGCGAACTGCATGAATACCACCTACCCTGTGCCGTTGCGTTTTCATGCTTACCTGCGGTTACCCCGTTTGCCCGATTGATTCTTAGTGGATCGACTCTGACTGGATTTGTGCTTAGTTGATCTGTTCTTACTGGATTGAGTCTTACCTTTTCCGGCTTTTTCCTTTTTATGCTTTTTTCCCCTGGCAGATTTTTTTTCATTACCATCAGAATCCATCGGGGAGTATTCTTTTTTGCCTCGCTTACCGGCTGCAGCATAACGGCGTGAGGATTTTTCCGGCGCATCTGCAACCCATTTATCTGACAGAACGAAATCAATTTTACGATCGTCCAGGTTAACAGCGGCCACCTTGATTTTTATCGAATCGCCAAGCCGAAACACCTGGCCATTACGTTCACCCGTTAAACGGTGACCGATAGCATCAAAATGATAGTAGTCATTCTTAAGTGCCGTGATATGAACCAGGCCATCAACGTAGATTTCGTTTAACTGAACAAACAGGCCAAAAGACGTTACCGAACTGATAATGCCATCAAATTCCTCGCCAATCTTATCCATCATAAACTCGCACTTGAGCCAGTCCATAACATCACGCGTGGCGTCATCAGCACGGCGTTCAGTCATTGAACAATGCTCGCCCATCATCTGCATATGCGCAGGTGAATAATTAAATGATTTTAAAGACTCCCCGGTCAGGGTATGACAAATTGCCCGGTGTACTATCAGGTCAGGATAACGCCTGATAGGTGAAGTAAAGTGAGCATAGGCTTCAAAAGACAAACCGAAATGCCCAAGGTTTTCAGAACTGTAAACTGCCTGTGACATTGAACGCAGCATTACTGTGCGGATCAGTTGAGCATCAGGCCGGTCCTTAATGTCATTTATCAGGTTGGCATAATCTTTCGCCGATGGTTTTAAGCCACCATCAAGGATGATACCGAGCTCGGACATGAAGCCCCGGAGATCAACAATTTTATCCTGCGGAGGCGATTCATGATTTCTGAATAATGCCGGCACTTTCTTTTTAAGCAACAGCTTGGCTGCGGCGACGTTGGCAGCCAGCATGCACTCTTCAATAATTTTGTGGGCATCGTTTCTGTAGACCGGCTCAACCCGGTCTATTTTTTTATCATCACAGAAAATAATGCGTGTTTCGGTAGTTTCAAAATCAATTGCACCGTTTTGCTCACGACCTTTGTGCAGGGCTTTATATAAACTGTAAAGTTCTTCCAGGTGCGGTAACAAACCTGCATGCTTTTCCCGTAAAGCCTTGTCACCGTTTACCAATATCTCCGCTACATCATCATAGATAAGCCTGGCATGAGAACGCATCACTGCCTGGTAGAAACGGGAACGATAGGTTTTACCTGTTTCATCTATATACAGCTCTGCAGTCATACAGAGACGATCAACATCCGGATTCAATGAACATAAGCCATTGGAAAGAATTTCCGGCAGCATAGGTACAACACGGTTGGGAAAATAAACTGAATTTCCGCGTTGAAAGGCCTCTTTATCCAAAGCAGTTTCAGGTTCTACATAACTGGACACATCTGCAATACAAACCAAAAGCTTCCAGCCTTTTGTTGTGCGCTTGGCGAAAACCGCATCATCGAAATCCCTGGCATCTGCCCCATCAATGGTTACCAGTGGTACGTTACGTAAATCAACCCTACCCTGTTTAGCCTCTTCGGGCACTTCAGCTGACAAGGATTCAATCTGCTCCAGCACTGCCTCAGGCCATTCAACAGGAATGTTATGTGAACGAATGGCGACATCCGTTTCCATGCCCGGCGCCATGTGTTCACCTAGGGTTTCAATAACCTTGCCGACAGCCCGGTGACGACTGGTTGGCTGCTCAATGATTTCAACATTGACCATTTCACCCATACCACCCAGGTCACAGGCCATATCCGGAATACGGATTTCCTGGGTGATGCGTTTATTATCCGGAACGACAAAGACGTCACCCTGCTCACAAAACAGACGACCAACAATTGTCTTGTTGGCACGTTCAACCACGCGAATGACCGTTCCTTCCCGACGACCCTTACGATCAAGACCGGAAACAAACACCTCAGCTTTATCGCCATGAAACAAGCTGCGCATCTGGAACTGGGAAAGAAACAGATCATCTCCGCCCTCATCGGGCTTAAGAAAGCCAAAACCATCCTGATGGCCGATCACAGAGCCGATAATCAAGTCCTCTGCAGAAACCGGCGTAAACTGTCCCTTGCGACTCCTGATCAACTGGCCATCACGCACCATGGCATTAAGACGCCTTTGCAAGGCTATCCGGTGTTCTTCAGAACTTAACCCCAGAATGCTGACAATATCGGCATACAAAAGACCACTACCTGCCTCGGTCAGTTTCTCAAGGATAAACTCCCGGCTGGGAATCGGGTTTTCGTAATTTTGCGCTTCTCTTTCCAGGTAAGGATCGACAAAAACGCCCTTGTTTTTTGATTTATTGGACACAAAAATTTCCGTTTTAAAATTAATTCCCCCCTATTGTACGTTGACATGGCAAAACTGTCGCTGTAGAGTCGCGCCCAATTATTGCCTGGGTGGTGAAATTGGTAGACACGCTAGCTTCAGGTGCTAGTGGGGGCAACCCCGTGGAGGTTCAAGTCCTCTCCCAGGCACCAGTTTGAAATCAAAGGGTTATGCTAATTGGCATAACCCTTTTTTATTGCTAGCTTTCCCTGTCTATGCAGCAAAACTTAAATATCCTGTTAGCGATAACGCTATTCCTGCTTGTTTCAATCGCTGGTGCTAAGGAAAAATGGCAATCCCCCGCTTTTATCCTTAACGCCTTTTTGGAAGTCGCCTTAAAAAATGAGTATGGTCCTGACGATAACCGTATAAAAAAATGGCAGTCCCCCATCCGGATCTGGATTGATCATCAGGTGGGTGAGCGTAAACTGCATACAGAGTTATTAGAATGGCATGTTGAGCATCTTGCTGAAATAACCGGTCACTCAATCGAGTTTGTTGATAACCCTGAACAGGCCAACCTGACATTTATCTATACCCGCTTTGAAAACATGCAGAGAATCGTCCGCCAGAAACTCAGTCAGCAAATAGGAAACAATGCAGAAACTGTTCTTTTTTCCACCTTGTGCCTGGCCCAGGTCAGAACTGGCAATAATAATCAAATCTATCAGGCCCGTATCATTATTCCAGCAGATCAGGCACGCATGCATGGAAAACTTGTCAGTTGTATTGTTGAAGAAATGACCCAGATCATGGGACTGGTAAATGATTCGGATGAAGCTTACCCGTCAATTTTCAACGACAGAACACCAGATGAATTACTTTCGGGACTGGATTACCTGCTGCTTAAAATTTTATACGATTCCAAAATAACTCCCGGCATGCACAAGGACCAGGTAAAAATCATCGCTGAAGATATAATCTCGACGTTAATTTCGAACGGTGAAGTTGAACAGGCTTCCAGGAAGGTCCGTTCCGGTAAGCTTTATGAAGTGATGGGTTATCGCTAAGATAATTTCTTAATTTGGATCATGAAATTGATCGTGAAATAGCCCAGGGCATGGACGAAGTAACTTCGCACCGATAGAATAGCGCCACCTGCCCCCGTAGCTCAGCTGGATAGAGCGCACCCCTCCTAAGGGTGAAGTCACGTGTTCGAATCGCGTCGGGGGCGCCATTTCTCTTTTCCGGATTCGGGATACCATGACTGATACAAACAGCTACCATCCTATATCCTGTGAAATTCATAGCGAGCTTGAGCTGGCAGCCATGCGCAATGAGCCGGTTCTTCTGACGGTTTCTAACCCTGAAAACCATTCTGAACTGACTTACACAGCCATCATCAAGGATTTTATTGTTCAGGATAAAGCCGAGTACGCCAAGATTGTAATTGACGGGGAACAATCGCTCATCAGGCTTGACCATATTATTGCTATAAACAAGAAATCATAAAATAAACCTCAAGTTTTTCAAAAAAAGTCAGATATACCTGTTATATAACCATTGTCCCTCTAGGGGTATGACCATGAAAAACAGCATCCTTCGCAAAATTTTTATCGCCTACCTGGGATTTGGAATCCTGATGGGCATCTGCTTTCCATTTTTTGCCGATTTTTTTGTTTCCTGGGATGAAGGCATGTACTTCTGGTTCACTCTGAGCTGCCTGATTGCCGGCATCATCATGGGGATTGCCACTTTCCAGATTATGAAGATCATGCTGGTGAAAAAACTCCAGGCAATTGCCGAAACAGCGACAGCCATTTCCAACAACGACCTCAGCGTAAAGTGCAATATTGAAAGTAATGATGTCATTGGAGACATCATCCTGAATTTTAATGGCATGGCTGAAAACCTGCGCCTCATTATTCATAAACTTCATGACAGCAATGAACAGATAGAATCAAGCGTAAAAAAATTCTCAACAGTTGCCAACGAAACTGTCAGTGATGCTGATCAGCAATTTCTTAATGTTCAGAATGTAAATAATTCTGTGGTCCAGCTTTCTGATGTGTTTAGTGAAATCAGTCAAAAAACAGACCAGGCAGTTGAGCTATCACAATCCGCGCAGGCATCAGTCAACCAGGGCAACCAGACTATCGCTCAAACAGAGCAGGTTATTCAGTTACTTTCTTCACACTTTGCCGATACCTCTCAAACGATGAGTGCGCTTAAAAAAGAAACCGAAAATATCGGTTCGGTGCTGGATGTGATCCAGGGCATTTCTGAACAAACCAACCTGCTTGCATTAAACGCCGCCATCGAAGCCGCACGGGCCGGAGAACAAGGCAGGGGCTTTGCCGTTGTTGCCGATGAAGTAAGAACCCTTGCCCAAAGAACACAGGAATCAACTTTGACCATCAAGGAAATTATTGAAAACCTGCAAAGTCAGGCGAACAGTGCCGAAAGAAATACGTTATCGAGCAGCACTGAAGCTGAGAACGGTGTTGCTACGGTTCACCAGGCCAAGGAAACGTTTGATCAAATCACGATGACGATGAACCAGATTTACCAAATGAACACAGAAGTTAAATCCTTTGCCGACAATCAGCTTGGTCTTATCCAACAGATTCAGGTAGAAGTTGAAAATGTTAGCCAGGTTGCATCACACAGCCAGGCAGGAGCACATGCTTCAGCGCAGGAAAGTGCACAATTATCGAACCTGAGCCAGGCAATGGATGAAGTCTTCAATCGATTTAAACTTGAATAAAAGCTTCAGATCATTCCTTTACTGATTCATCTAGTAATTCATCAATCAGCTTGTGAACATCTTCACTATTCCAGTCTATTGCCAGGTTGATCGAGTACCTGATTCTGCCCTGTTTATCGACAAGAAATGAACTTGGAAAACTGAACACTTTCCATTGCAAACTTACTTTGCCATCGTAATCCATCAATACCGGGAAATTAATGGGTATCTCGGAAGAAAACTGGTTTAACTGCTCTGCAGTTTCGCGGTAATTAATCGAAACAATTTCGAATTCACTATCCAGGTAATTTGCCTGTAATGCGTTCAAAGATGGTATTTCCTCGACGCATGGCGGACACCATGTCGCCCAAAAGTTAACCAGTGTTACTTTTCCCTGGTATTGTTGCCAGGAAAAAGGCACATCCAGCTCATTACCAAGCTCAAAGCCAGGTGCCATGGGCTTGTCGGCGAACGGCACAAGTTCTTTTGGTGCCGATTGAAATACCTGCGATTTTAACTCGGTTTTTCTTGTAGCCTGCGTGGGTAAATCTGCCATTAGCCTGGTAAAGTGAATCAGTTGTCCGGGTAGCCTGGCGGTTGCCTCCTTGTCTCCGGTTCCATGATCTATTTCACCTCCCATAAAAAACCAGTCGCGCACATTTGGTACAAGGTAAATAAATGCCTGAGACCCGGCAGCCCATAATCGCTCCATCACCTTCGTAATACGCCATCGCTGGTAACCAGAATCTGGCTGGTAAATAACAACAGGCGTTGTAGTGACATCCACTATTGGATCAAGCTCCGGGTCCTCACCTGCCACCGGTGTTGGACCATATAAATTAGGGTAGAAGAAAACCGAACCGGCCAATTTTGAGTTTGCTGGATTAGATTCTTCTGGCTTTGATTCTTCTGGCTTTGATTCTTTTGACAGGGATTGCTGCCATTGGTAAATACCGCGCATAATCGCCAAAGGCATTCTGTCATAACCGGCTAACAGAATATGCTTATGTGATTTCTGGTGAGCTGCCTGTAATAAAGCCTCTACACCATCTCCTGACAAGGTTCGCTGGTTCTCATTGCTTCTGGTTAAAAAATAATCACTTAACAGGTCAACGCGCCAGATCTCCATCCCGGCCCGGTTGACATCGAGCAACATATTCTCAAACATTTCTCTATGAGTTTTATGATCGACAAGCCAGATAACCAGTATCTCCGATTCGGCCGGGTAAACCTTGACCGAGATATCGTTGTCCTGCTTGTCGGTGATAATAAAGTCTGCTGAATTAGACTCAGCTGACACTGCTTCGGCTGAAACTGACAAAAACAGCAGCAGGAAAAACAATTTAAAAACGGCTCTGAACACGGCGTTAACCACGGTTTGTGGCCGGTAAAAAACCACAGGTAATATTTTTCATTTTACAGTACAGTTTCGTTTATGATTTTCAATTAAATCGCAGTAAAACAGAGATTGGCAAAATTTTAAAATTAAATTTTTTCGGCTTATTCAGGGGAGAACAAAAGCATGAGTGACGCTACAGAAGAAGCGATTGAAGATATCACACAACATCTCATCATGATGGTTAAACAGGAAGGTTCAGACATGTTTTTACATGTAGGTGCGCCAATCACCATCAAAGCTCACAAAAAGTTCATGCGCCTGAAACCAGTTTTGAAGCCCGGCGATGTTGAACGTATTGCTTACAATTTTATGGCGGATGAAAAGCGTAAGCTTTTCGAAAAACACCGCCAGGTGGATTTCGCCATTTCCATTCCTAGACTTGGTCGTTTTCGTGCCAACCTGTTCCGCCAGCGTGGTGAAGCATCGCTGGTTATTCGTTTCATCGATACCAAGGTTCCAACCATGGAACAACTGAATTTACCCCCGGTGCTTGGTGACTTTGCCCTGGATAAGAACGGACTGGTTATTATCATCGGTGCGACTGGCTCTGGTAAATCAACCACCCTGGCAGCCATGATCAACAGGCGTAACGCTGAAACCGAATCCCATATCATTACCCTTGAAGATCCGATTGAGTTCGTGCATGACCACATCAAGTCGCTTGTGGCCCAACGTGAAATTGGCACTGACTGTGACTCTTTTGAAGATGGCATTATCGCTGCAATGCGTGAAGCACCGGACGTCATCCTTCTTGGTGAGATCAGGAACCAGGAAACCATGGATTATGCGCTGAAGTTCGCTAATACCGGTCACCTGGCATTGTCTACGCTGCATGCCAATGACGCGGTATCAGCGATGGATCGTATTATTGGTTTTTATCCCAAAGAAGTGCAGGAGCAGGAATGTGCCCGTATTGCTGAGAACCTCAGGGGTGTGGTAGCACAGCGCCTGGTACCAACGGTTGACGGTAAAATGGCCGCGGCTTTGGAAGTGATGGTGAACACTCCCCGAATTACCGACCTGATCAAAAAACGTGAAATGGGCGAGATCAAAGGCGCGATTAAAGAAGGCCAACAATACCAAATGCAAACCTTTGACCAGGCATTACTGAAACTTTACCAGGAGAACAGGATTTCCATGGAACAGGCGCTTAGGTTTGCTGATTCAAAAACCGACCTTAAACTTTCCATCAAGTTGGCAGAATCTTCCCCTGGTGACGACGATTTGATGGGTGGTCTGACCTTGATGGAGCACGAGGAAGACGACGATTAAAAAAAGCCCCGGCCAGGGATGGCCAGGGCTAAGGAGGAAACATGGAAAATATCTCGGAATAACTTCCACATAATCAGAATATTAGAATCAACTTAACTCATCAATGTGGCATTTTGTCGCATTTTTCCCTGCCCAAATTATTATGGAAAAAAAATTCTGGCTAGAGCGCTGGCAAAGACAGGAAACCGGTTTTCATCAGGCTGATATCAACCAGTACTTGCGCCAATATTGGTCCGATATTAAAGCCAGGCATCCAGATAGCCAGGTATTTGTACCGCTTTGCGGAAAAAGCCGTGACATGCTCTGGCTTAATGCCCAGGGCCACAAAGTTTTGGGAATCGAATTCAGTGAAATGGCATTGACTGATTTTTTTGCCGAAAACCAACTACCATACGAATCAGTAATGCTGGAAAACTTCCAACAATTCCGCACACCTGACCTGAGCCTGATGTGTGGTGATTTTTTTCAGCTAACCGCCTCCATGCTTGAACACCACTACCTGGTTTACGACCGTGCCTCGCTGGTGGCGCTGCCAGAAAATATGCGCCGGAAATATGCTGACAAGATGTGTGAAATTCTGCCCAACGGTGCAGTTATGTTGCTTGTCATTATGGAATATCCTCAACATGAAATGAACGGACCGCCCTTTTCGGTGTCTGAAACTGAAGTAAAGAACTTATATCATCGTGAATTTAGTATCGAAAAGCTGGGAGAATTCGATATTTTCGCTGAAAATCCACGATTCAGAGCTAAAGGCCTTAGTGCTCTGACTGAAAAGGTTTTTTTGCTATCCAAGATGTGAAATGCTAAAACCATTAAAATATTAGTATTTATTAATATTTATAAATTTTATCCTTGATATAAATTTGATTTAGTACTATCATTTTTCCCATCTTAGTCATATTTCCTATATAAAACCTCTATATATAACCAAGGATTTACAATGAAATTAAAATCTATTTTCGCTTTGGTCAGCTTTGCAACCATCGCAGGTACTGCTTTAAATGCCAGTGCAGCACCTTATCCTTACGGACCAATGCCCAATCAAATGCCGTATCAGATGCCCAATCAAATGCCTGGCCAAATGCCTTATCGGGCTCCTTATCAGATGCCATATCGTCAACCATATGCACCAAACTATGGTTACCCTAATAGCTACCAGGCCCAGCAGGCACCGGCACCGAGGCCTACACCAACTTATGCCCCTCCTTATCGTGGCCAACGTCCTATGAATAATGGTCCATTTCCCGGTAACAGACCCGGAAACAGAATGGGCTCAGCTCCCTGGTCTCGTGGCCCCTGGGGTGGACCAATGGGACGTAACGGACAAGCCACACCATTTGAAAGTAACTTCACGCCATGGAGCAGGCGCTTCTGGGACGAAATTGGTGAAGGTGGCAGAAATCCTTTCAGAAACATGGATGAGTGGGTTGATATTAACGAACCTCGTGAAGGTATTGCCAACATCTGGGATGACATGATTAACGCGCCTCATGAAGTTGGCCAGATGCCTGGTGGCTGGACAGCACCAAGCATCAGCGTTCCAAACCCGGTTGACGTTCAAAGAGAATTTGAAGGTGTTGCCAAGGACATGCCCGAAGAGGCTAAAAAGCAAATGGAAAACGTTGAAATCAATACCTGGTAGTAATAAGCAGTGTCTTGATTCCATATTATTAATTCAGGAACTCCCGCTTTCGCGGGAGTTTTTGTTTTTGCATTCTATCCAGCGCGACATGTACTCGGTGCTTTTCATGTTATTTAAGTTAAGTATTTGACCGATGACATTAGCCTTGCGATGTTTATCAAGATTCTGTCTCAGACTTTTTAACCTGTTTAATAAACTATCAGCATGTTCGGCATATAGAAACTTTGATTTTAGAACTTCAAAACCCTTTTGCTGCGCCATTTTCCAGCCTGGCTCGTCGTTATAGAGCGCAACTGCAGAATCAATAAACGCCGAATCGCTGCCGTTTACTTTTCCCGGCCAGTTATCTTTGCCGGTGATTCCCTCAGCACCAATCCCGGTAGTTATAGAAGGCATGCCAAATTGCATTGCTTCAATCAGTTTTCCCTTGATACCTGCCCCAAAAGCTAATGGCGCCAGCATTAATCTTGTTTTCATTAACAATGTTTCCAGATCCTCAACATGTCCCAAAACATGAAAGCCTTCTTTAGGTTTATGCATTTGCATAACTTCTTCAGTCATATATGAACCAACAATATAAAGATTTACCCCCGGCAAGTTTTCTTTAATTTTCGGCCACAATGCTTTCTTCAATCTCCTGACGGCATCAAGATTTGGAGCATGCTTCATGGTACCGACAAAAATAAAATCTTGCCTATGATCAAAAGTATTAAGCACTTCAGGCAACTCATGAATCAACAATGGATAATAATGTAACAGTGATTGATTAATGGAAAACTGATTATCCAGCAGACCCATCTCTTCCCGGGAAATGATCAGGGTCAAGTCACTTCGATAGATACTGGCAAGCTCACGCAAGGTGTTATCTGAGATCAAATCAAGATTATCAAGATGATCAGGGGTTTCATTGGTGCCTGATTTTTTTTGATGTAATTTTTTTTGGCGCGCCTGTCTGAGAAAATGCAAATCCTCGGTATCTAATACTCTGATTGCAGCAGGACATACTTTATTAACACGCCAGCCAAATTGCTCTTCCATCATGAAACGATCAAAGATCACAACATCCGGCTGTAGCGTTTCCAACCATTGATCGAACGAATTTGAATTGAGTTCAATTTCTTTTTCATGGATTCCCAATGAAGAAAGGTCAAACTTGTTACTTGAATCTGCTGCAGGCGTTGCAAAGGTAATATCCCAACCAGCCTGATGGAAAGGCAGGATAATATCCATCATATGCTTGCCGGCAGCAGAAGAGTTTGGTTCCGGCCAGACATAGCCAATAATTAAAAGCTTCGACATTATTAATTAAACGGGAAGGCGGCTAAGTTGCACAAATTTATTATCTTTATCAAAAATGATTTCAAAGTGTCCATTGATACCATCATGCGTTAAAAAAGGCTGTATTCGGTTTGCCGGAAAAACAATAACCTGGCCATTATCAGCCCTGACCCGCACATTTTTGGCCACACCCTGATAATATTTTTCATATTCATCGTAAGATATAAAAATATGAAATCGCATTTTTTTTATATTTTTCAAAAACAGGCCCCGATAAATACATGACCATCAAAAACAATAAAGATACAAAAGAATTTTTCTTTGAGGAAGGCTGCTTCATCACAGAGTTCTGGAATGAATTAAATGACAAGGAAATCTCAATAGCCCAGGCCAGGTTACCTGCAGGTCAATCCACCCTGCCCCACGCATTGAAAGATACCACGGAAAGGTATTTTATTCTTTCGGGAGAAGGCATGGTTTATGTAGCCAGTAAACAACCGGAAACGGTCAGGCAAAATGACGTGGTTTTAATTCGACCTGGTGAAACCCAATACATTGAAAATACGGGCCAAACTGACCTGGTGTTTCTGGCGATCTGTTCCCCAAGGTTTGAAAGTGAAAATTATCTGGACATGACAAAACAAACAGATGAATAACTTACCCGGTTAAATTACAAGGTATAAATATTA
>CALAZS010000024.1 GCA_937926265.1 uncultured Gammaproteobacteria bacterium | reverse complement strand
CTACAGAATCAAGCAGTTCTTTTTCCATTTTCGATAAATTGGCTCTACCCATGATTACTCTCCAAGATAAAGTCTAGTAAATTTCCTACTTGGAATAATAGTTTTTAGAAATACTTCATCCTCGTCTTCGACATATGGGACAAGATAAACCAGGAACATTAGGTCGCCAAAGATAATATATCGGAACCAGTTACAAACAGAGTAGAAGGTATTCAGAAGTTCACGCACTTCACTTTCTATCAACGGACATTTTCTGAGAATGCAGGACAATTTAGAAATGAGGTGGTGCTCATTTAATAATGGTACCGTAACTGAGCGATTAGAAGTGAATCCTGATGAACCTTATAAACAATCCGCTGCTCATCGTTAATACGTCGTGACCAATATCCAGATAGAGCATGCTTTAAAGGTTCGGGTTTACCAATTCCTTCGAAGGGGTCTCGCTGAATATCTTTGATAAGAGTATTGATTCGTTTCAATATTTTCTTATCAGTCTTTTGCCAATATAGGTAATCTTCCCATGCCTTCTCAGCAAAAATTAATTTCACTCAGCCAATTCCTTTTCCAGTCCTTTCCCATCTTCAAGCTCAGCGATCGATTCAATCAATCGACGTGTATTTTTGGGACTTCGCAATAAGTAGGCCGTTTCTTCCAAAGCTTGATAATCTTCCATTGAAATCATCACTACAGCGCCTTCACCCTTACGGGTAATGGCTATTGGTGCATGATCGTTACATACTTGGTCCATTGTTTTTGCAAGATTTCCCCGGGCGGCTGTATAGCTGATACTGTCCATCACCTTACTCCTGTACATGTACTTAATATTGTACATAATGTTAGCAACATAAACCTGAATCTTCAAGGCAAAACACAGCAATAAAATCAATCGTGATTCAAGAATTGATGAATTAACTGCCGAATCTCAGGCGGCATGGCACAATTAACAATATTGGTACTGTGTTTATAGAAAACATTCCTAATTACATCTACAGTATTAGTTTTGGACATTACACATCTTCTGCCAGACAAGTCACCAAATCACCATTTGGCAAATAA
>CALAZS010000023.1 GCA_937926265.1 uncultured Gammaproteobacteria bacterium | reverse complement strand
GTCGATGGGTTGGGATAAACCGCTCTGGGCCGGATTCGCAGTAGCTTTCGTGAGTCTGGCGACGGTCGGGCAATCGATAAACAAGGCGGCGATGCGGATGGTCGGTACGCTGATGGGAATGGTCGTGGCGTTGAGCCTGATTGCACTGTTTCCTCAGGATCGCTGGGCCTTCATTGCCATCCTTTCCATCTATACCACTTTTTGTGCCTACATGATGAGTGGCAGTCGCAACGCTTATTTCTGGCATGTCAGTGCCTTCGTCTGCGTCATTATCTGCGTGAACGGAGGTGCGGATGCGGCCAATGCCTTCCAGATTGCCATGCTGCGGACCCAGCAGACCGGGCTGGGTATCCTGGTCTACTCCCTGGTGTCGATCTTTCTCTGGCCGGTCAGTAGTTATGAATCCTTCAAAGCCGCTACCGGTGAGCTGGCCGTCACGCAGCTCGAGTACTATCGTGCCTGCCTGCGCCTGGTCAGCCAACAGGGGGGAGAAGGCGAGATTTTGGAACTGAGTGCCCGGCAGGTGCAACAGAAGGCCCGTTTCGATCAGCTGCTGGCTGCTGCCGAGATCGACAGTTACGCGGTCCAGGAGCTCTCGGGCCAGTGGCGAGCTTATCAGCAGCAGGTGGCGAAGCTGATGAAGACCCTGGAGTGGTGGCGGGAAAGCTCTGCCGAAGTGCAGTCACTGGATCTGCCACAACTGCTGCCTTCCCTCGATAAATTTGCTGGCGAACTTGAACGCCGCCTGCAACTGGTTGCCGACATGCTGGCGGGGCAGCCTCCGGAAAGTTTGCCGCGGTCCGTACAGCTGCAGTTAGATCGGGCCAGGTTGAGTAGGCTCTCACATTTTGAACGGGCCGCGGTCATCGTGACCAGCAACCGGATGGCAGGCCTGGAAGAGTTGACCCGCACTCTGTTCGAGATCGTAGCCGACATCACCGGGAATGGTCCTGCCTGCGAAGCAACCAAGGTGCCGCTCGTTGCGTCGAAACCATTGTCTTTGGATCTGGAACGCCTGGGGAGTATCGTGCGCTACCTGGTGGTCTTCTGGTCGGTCTGGCTGGCTTATCTCTATGTTCAGGATCTGCCGGGTGGCAGCACTCTGGTTATTATGGCATCGTCTATCGGTATCGCTGTTGTTAACATGCCCCAGTTGGCAGTTGCCAAACTTATACTCCCGCTCACCAATGGACTGTTGTTTGCCACCGTATTGTATATTTTTGTCATGCCAACCTTGTCGGGGTTTCACAGCCTCGGCCTGCTGCTTTTTGCTGCGACCTTTGTTATCTGCTATCTGTACAGCGAGCCCCGGCAGCTACTCGGCAGATTGTTAGGTCTGGCGATGTTGCTTTCCGTGACCTCGATCAATAATCAACAGAGCTACCATTTCCTCTCTGTTACGACCACAGCCATGATCTTTGCTCAGTTATTCCTGATTCTGCTGCTTACCGCGCATATTCCCTTTTCCTCGCATCCGGAACGGGCGGTGCGCAGGCTGGTCGGGCGTTTTTTTCGCAGCTGTGACTACCTGATGGGGACAATGCGCTGGGACCGATCGCACCCGGAGAAGCGGATGCATCGTTGGCGGCAGGCTTTTCATGCCCGTGAGGTGGCGACACTGCCGAACAAAATTGGCAGCTGGCTACCGTTCCTCGATCTGCATTATCTTCGCGGGACAACCATGGATCAGGTGAAAATGCAGTTAACCAGTCTGCAGTCGCTGGCTTACCGTATTCAGTTGTTGAGAGAGGAATGCCATACAAAGCAGGCAGATTTTGTGGTCCAGGAGTTTGCCAGGGACTTTCGTAACTGGTTGACTCAGGTCCAGTCATGCTTTCAACAGATGGCAGCAGCCCCTGATACCCTGGATGGTATGAAAATGCGCACCCTGCTGGATGATAAACTGCTACAACTGGAAGAGCGAGTGCAGGAAGCGCTGAACAAGGCTCCCGAGACAGTGAATCGTGAGCAGGATGCGATCAATTTCTATCGCCTGCTCGGGGCGATTCGGAGCTTGTCTGAAGCGTTGGTCGACTATGTCGGAAAGGCGGCAGCGATCGACTGGACGCCATGGCAGGAAGATCGTTTCTAAAACAGGGAAGGAAAAGCTGATGAGTACAATTCCCCATGAAATTGCGATCGGGGGCGTTTATCTGCCGCCGTTGCTGATCGCCAGCTTCTTCGGTGTGATTGCCGCCGTCATCACCTTTCGATTACTCAACCGCTATCGACTATCGAAGTATTTCTTTTATCCGCCGTTGATTTCATTATCGCTGATGGTGATCTATACGCTCCTGATCGGTATTTTTGTCTTCAAGGTGTAGCCCATGAAAGAGTTGAAAAAATATCTGCTGACCGGATCAATTGTTCTGCTTGCCGTCCTTCTCGTCCTGATCAAATACTGGGACTACGTCACCAATCCCTGGACCCGCAATGGCCAGGTCCGGGCCGAGGTCGTGCAGGTTACGTCGCGGATCTCGGGTCCGATCATACAGCTGCCGATCAGGGACAATCAGTTCGTCAGGGCCGGCGACCTGCTCTTCGAGATCGATCCACGGACTTTCCAGGCCAGCCTCGACCAGGCGCGGGCGCAGTATGATCTGACCGGAGATACTTACCTCGGCCAGGAGAAGCAGGTTGAGGCGGCCACGGCTCAGGTCGAGGCTTCCCGGGCGGTCGTGAAGCAGTCGCAGAGCTACATTAAGCAGGTTCAAGCGACCATCGATAAGAACAAAGCCGAGTACGAACGACAGCAGCAGATGCTGCCTTTAAAGGCGACTTCGGAGAAAGCGGTGGAGCGAGCTAAGGCGAATTACGAGGTTGCGGTGCAAGAAAAAAGTTCGGCGCAGTCGGCGCTGGCCAAGGCGCTGGCGGATTTGAGCCAGGCGGAGGCGACTCTCGCAGAAACGAAGGCCAATCTCGGCGCCGCGGGGGACGCCAATCCCAGTATCCGCCAGGCGCGGGCTGCGGTCAGGCAGGCGGAGCTGAACCTGGAATTCACCCAGGTCAGGGCACCGGTGGATGGTTATGTCACCAACCTGAACCTGCGGATCGGAACGCAGGCAGTTGCCAACCAGCCGGCTCTGGCGTTGGTCGATGTCAACAGTTTCTGGGTCGTCGGCTATTTCAGGGAGACCTACGTCGAGGGAATCAATAAAAATAATAACGCCATCATCACTTTGATGTCCTACCCGGACAAGCCGATCAAAGGCTATGTCGACAGCCTCGGTTGGGGGATTTCACAACAGGACGGCAGTACCGGTTTCGAACTCTTGCCGAATGTCAGTCCGACCTTTGAATGGATCAGGCTTGCCCAGCGGGTCCCGGTGCGGATCAATCTGACCGAGATCCCGGAGGGAGTTGAACTGCGCGTCGGGACGACCGCTTCCGTGCTGGTCAGGAGCGGCTCCAGGTATGATGCCGGAGGGACCGAATGAGTCGGGATTCTCTGTGGATATATGATTCCAGACCTGGATCGGTTGGCAGGCCCGCGAACAGTAGGGCAGGGACTTCACTGTTGAAAATGCTGCGTTTTTCCTTGGCAGGAATGATGCTGATGCTGTTGGTCAGCGGCTGCATCAACCTGGGCCCTGATTACGTCCGCCCGGACGCCGAAATCCAACCCGACTGGATTGACATCGAGGGCTCTCAACTCAGTGGTGACCCGCCGGTTGACCCGAGGTGGTGGCATACGGCATTTCAGGATCCGGTCCTCGATCAACTCGTCGAGACGGCGCTGCAGCAGAACCTGAGCCTGCGTTCCGCCGGGTTGCGAGTCTTGCAGTCGCAGCAGCAACTGGCCATCGCCATCGGCAACCAGTTCCCGCAGCAACAACAGGCGACGGGCACCGCAATAAGGCAGAAAGAGAGCGGACTGACCTTCAACAATTACAATTTGGGCTTTAACCTTGGCTGGGAGCTGGATTTCTGGGGGCGATTCCGCCGACTGGTGGAATCGGAATCTGCTTTGCTCGATGCGAGCGTTGCCGGCTACGACGCCGCACTGGTCTCGCTGGTATCCCAGGTGTCTCAGAACTATATCCTGATCCGGACTTTCGAGGAGCGTCTGGCTGCTGCTAAATTTAATATCGAGCTTCAGGAGGAGAGCTTCCGGATTGCCAAGGCAAAATTCGACGCCGGTGAAGTCAGCGACCTGGACGTGAGACAGGCGGAAACCTTGCTCAACAACACGCGGGCCAGTGTGCCGGAGCTGGAGACGTCCCTGCAGCAGCTCAAGAACTCACTGGCGATCCTCCTTGGCAAGCCCCCCCACGATATGAACAGCCTGCTTGCAGCGAGCTCCGGAATCCCCGATGCACCGCCCTCGGTTGCGCTGGGCATGCCCCAGGACCTCATCCGGCGCCGCCCGGATGTCCGCATTGCGGAAAGGCAACTCGCAGCGCAGAGTGCCCAGATCGGCTTTGCCGTGACCGAACTCTATCCTCACCTGTCGATCGGCGGCACGATTGGTTCCAGTGCCTTGAAAACTCGCGACCTGTTCGAGAGCGACACGGAATTCTGGAGCCTGTTCGGTACGTTTAGCTGGGATGTCCTCAATTACGGGCGCCTGCGCAGCAACGTGAGACTCCAGGATGCGCTCTTTCAGCAGCTGCTGGTCGATTACCGCAACCAGGTATTGCAGGCCCAGGGCGAAACGGAAAACGCCATCGTCGCCTTCCTGAAATCAAACCAGCAATTAACGTGGTATGAGGCGGCCTCAGAAGCGTCCCGTCGAGCGGTGGACGTAGCCGTGATCCAATACCAGGAGGGCGAGATTGACTTCAACACTCTGATCACGACCTTGGCGTCCAACGTTCAGCAACAGGACCTTCTCGCCGCGACCGAGGGAAGCGTTGCCACCAACCTGGTCCAGGTCTACCGGGCGCTGGGTGGCGGCTGGGAGATTCGCGGGCAGCAAGATCCCGTCGATTTGCTGCCGGCAGCGACCAAGGACGAGATGCGCGAGAGGACCGGGGCCTGGGACGGCGTCCTCGAATAAATCAAGGTTCTCGTCATGATTCTCACTAAGATTTTAATAGTTTCGATGATGCTGATTCTGACAACAGCGATTCACGCATCCGGAATGATGCTGACCATGAAACTCTCTCGCCACAGGGCAGATACAGGCAAAATTTTCGGGGTGTGCAGTCGCGTCTTGCGTCTCAGCTTGATCGTGATCTGCATGTTCATCGTGACGCTGATCGAGGTGACCGCCTGGGCAGCGGGGCATACTTGTCAATCGGTGCTTTTGAGGGTTTAGAGAAGGCGGTTTATTTCTCCATGGTCACTTATACCACGCTTGGCTACGGTGATGTCTTGCTCGACGAGAATTGGCGGGTCCTCGCATCGTACCAGGCGGCCAA
>CALAZS010000022.1 GCA_937926265.1 uncultured Gammaproteobacteria bacterium | reverse complement strand
TCAACTGCAATGCCGACCTGTCGAAGCCCGAAATCAGTATACGCTGGCATCTGGGTGACGAAGGGCCGATTGCCGGAACCAACCATCTCAAGACCAGGGAGAGTGACTTTTATACGTTCGGGTTTTGAGGTTTAGGAAAATCGTCCGGATTGGTAGACCAGGAGACGATTAACCTGATCATGAAAGACGGTAAGATCTACAAAAACGAGCTTTAATAGGCAGATGTTCTGGGCTACACGTTTTTAGTAAGTCCAGAGCATCTTTTAGAAATTTAAATTATTTATAAACTGAAAAGTAAAAATTATGTGTTCAAGAATATTGTGGGGAGGTGAAGACCAACCTATTATTGTAGGTCGCAACATGGATTGGACCGAGAAAATGGGTGCGGTACTCTATACCATGCCAAGGGGAATAGAAAAGGAGGGGATGACCCAAATTAACCCGGTCAAGTGGACATCGAAGTACGGCAGCATTGTGGCGTTCATCTGGGAAGGTGCATCAGCTGACGGAATGAACGAGGCGGGCCTTTGTGCGAATCTGCTTTACCTGGCGGAATCCGATTATGGCGACCGTGACAATTCCCTCGAAGGGATCTCTGTTTCGATCTGGGCGCAATACTTCCTGGACAACTTTGCTACAGTGGCCGAGGTTGTAGAGGCAACCCCTTCGATCCAGATTCGCACCTTCCAGTCAGTTCACCATGGCGATAAGGTGAACACTCCGATCCACATTTCGCTTGCGGATGCTACGGGCGATTCAGTGATCATTGAAATCCTCGATGGGAAGCCGGTTATTCACCACAGCAAGGAGTACAAAGTCTTGACAAACTCGCCGATCTTCACCGAGCAATTGGTTCTGCTCAAACAGTACGAAGGTCTGGGCGGCAAGAAGCCGCTTCCCGGCACTGCTGAAGCCGAGGATCGGTTTGTCCGCGGCGCCTACTACCTCACGAAACTAACCGCAAACCCGTCCTCCTATCAGCAAGCCGTGGCCGGGGTGTTGACCGTCATTCGGAACATGGCCACGCCGCTCGGCTACAACGATCCCACGGCCCCCAATATTTCGGCTACGCAGTGGCATACGATTGCCGACCTTACCAACAAGCGCTACTTCTTCGAGTTTACCGATATGCCGAACGTGGTGTGGGTCGACCTGGACAAGCTGAACCTCAAGGAGGGTGACCCGATTCAGAGCTTTGATCTGGCTGCTGACCTTGAAGCCGGCGGAGAGGTTTCGGCCAAGTTCAGCGATGCAAAGCCGGTTAAGTTCTATGCCGAAGGCGAAGTGTGCACCTGGACTCCCGGTTAATGATTCCATCATTTGATTCAATAAAACTATGAATATAAATAAAAATAAAAAGACTATGCTAACGTATCAAACCCCTTTAAACAAGATTGAAAGTATTTATTCATTCCTGCACGAACCGGACAACGCTCCCCTTATTCAGGTCGCCAGCGACAAGACGCTTTACGCCTGGCAGCACACCTCTATTTTCTATTACACTCAGCAGGTCCTCAGAGACGGTGCAATCCATGAGCTGCCGGAGAGCATCGACAAGGGCATAGGAGCTATCCGCGTGGAATTCAATCAAGGATCGGCCAAGACGGTAGATGAGTACTTCGATACCTCAACGATGGATGCCCTCCTGGTAATGAGAGCGGGTGAAATCGTATATGAACGATATAAGACTATGCGTCCTTTCGATAAGCACAATTGGTTTTCTTGCAGTAAGACGATTGTCGGCACCTCGATTGCACTACTCGAACATGAAGGAAAGGTCGATGTTAAAAAGCCGGTCTCGCAATACTTTACAGAACTGTCCGGTTCGGTTTGGGACACAGTCACCGTCGAAGAGACCCTTGATATGGCAACGGGTCTCGATTCGACCGAACACGAAGAGCCTGACGCACGCACCAATCCGGCACGTGGTTGGTTCCAGTGGGCCGTCAGTATCGGATTGTTCCACGGTGATTCGACTCACTCTCCGGTTGACGTTCTGCGAAAGATGAAGCGCTCGAAGCCAGCCCATCAAGTCTTCGAGTATAATTCCATCAATACCTACGTGCTTCAGATGATCGTCGAGAAGATCACACAGCAACCAATCGCTGAGTTTTTCGGTG
>CALAZS010000021.1 GCA_937926265.1 uncultured Gammaproteobacteria bacterium | reverse complement strand
TTCTGGTCGGTTACGGTATATGATCCCTATTCACGATGTGAAATAAAAACAAGCCAGCCTTTCCCGAGTGTAAGCAGCCAAAAAGTACCGGCACCCACGGTGAACAACGATGGTTCTGTAGATATCTATTTTGCAAATGAACTTCCGGATGGAGTGGCTGAACAGAATTGGGTTCAAACTTTACCGAATCAAGGCTTCTTTGTGTACATCCGCTATTACGGACCAACAAAAGAGTTTCATGAGAAGTCATGGATACCTAATGATGTAGAGTTAGTCAAATAATCAATCACCAGCTCCCCAGCTTGTCTGGGGGGCTATTTACGCACTTAATAATTAATAAAATGAAAACAACAATAAAAACCTTACTGGCCTGTCTGGTATTGACCGGCCTTATGGCAAGTGCGCAGGCACAGCAAACCAAAACAAAAATGATTACCCAGCAACCGGTGTATAAAATGACCACACCGATTCCTGAGAATATTACTACTCCGGATAAAATAGAATCTCCCATTGGTACATTGGAGTTCTTCGATGGCATCCCTAATCGTGAAACCATAGATAAGGTTTACGACTATGTCGACCGTGCCCGTGCGGTACAGGCATTCATTAACATGACGCCTGCGGTTTCACTATACAATCTTCGTAAGGGAAACCGTGACATGGGCATGGGTAAATCCAATCAAATTTTGATTTGGGAACAATTAGGAGATTCCAAGTCGCTCGCACTTACTTATAATAACACATCACTTTATACCTGGGGGTTCTTAGACCTGAAAAACGACGGCCCAACAGTGATCGAGATCCCACCGGGCGTACTAGGCATATTGGATGATGCTGCTTTCAGATACATCACTGATATGGGAGCTGCTGGTCCGGATAAAGGACAAGGTGGCAAATACCTTGTGCTGCCTCCAGGCTATGAAGGCGAGGTGCCTGATGGTTATTATGTGTATCAATCAAACACCTACAATGTGTGGAACTTCATGCGTGGCTACACCAAAACCGGTGTGGAGGCTGCTGCAAAGCGCATCAAGGAAAATCTAAAAGTATATCCATTGGCTAAAAAAGACAATCCGCCAAAAATGGAATTCAAAAATATGTCGGGTGTGTATTACAACACTGTTGCCCCCAACGATTATACCTTCTTTGAAGACCTGAACCAGATCATCCAGGAAGAACCGGAAGGCTTTTATGACGCAGAAAACTTAGGAATCCTAAGATCATTGGGCATTGTAAAAGGCCAACCCTTTAATCCGGATGCGCGCATGAAGAAGCTATTGACAGAAGCTGTTGATATTGGAAATGCCTATGCCCGTGCCAACACCATTGAGCCTCGCGATCCTGGTCACTATTATTATCCTGGAACTAAAAGCGAATGGGTAATGGCGTTTGCCGATAATGATACTTACTTTTTGAAAGATGGTGCCCGTCGTATGGATTCACGTTTATGGATGCACTTTAATGCAGTATGTGTTACGCCTGCTATGGCATTAACCAAGCCCGGCGCCGGTTCCCAATATGG
>CALAZS010000020.1 GCA_937926265.1 uncultured Gammaproteobacteria bacterium | reverse complement strand
TTCCAAAAAAATCCTTACAAATTTGCATCCCACTATAATTATGTATCTTTTCGGTAATTTCGATTTATGCATGTTTTTTGCATGCAATCATAAGAACCCCCCGTGTCAGGATAGTTGTCGCATGATCTAAGTCCCTCTATAATAGAACCATCTGGGGGGCGAGGGAGGAAATCATGCGATATCCGAAAGAGCGTAAAGAGGCAGTACTGCGCAAAATGATGCCGCCGCACAATCGGTCCGTTCCGCAGTTGGCCCAGGAAGAAGGCATCAGCGAAGCCACCTTGTACATCTGGAGACGGGAAGCCCGAGACAAGGGGTTGCTTCTGCCCGGTCGCCAAGAGGGGCCCAAGGGCTGGAGTGCTCGTGACAAGTTTAATGCCGTCGTTGAGAGCGCCGCTTTCAACGAGGCGGAGTTGGCCGAGTACTGTCGGATAAAAGGTCTATACCCGGAGCAGATCACCCAGTGGCGCAAGGCCTGCGAAAAGGCCAACGACTGGGAGCGCGAGAACAACCGCCGATTAAAGGCAGAGAAAAAGGATGACCGCAAGCGCATTCGCGACCTGGAAAAAGAGTTGCAGCGAAAAGAAAAGGCACTGGCAGAGGCCGCAGCGCTGATCGTATTGCGAAAAAAAGCCCAGGCGATTTGGGGGGACGACGAGGACGAATGATCAGCGCCCCTGATCGCCGCAACGCTGTTGAGCTGATCGAAGAAGCCCGGGCAGGCGGTGCGCGCCTTGGGCCGGCCTGTAAAGCGCTTGGGATTACGGCTCGCACCTACCAGCGCTGGACCTGTGGCAGCCAGATCGCCTGCGATCGACGGCCGGATGCGCTTCGACCGGAGCCGAGAAACAAACTGTCTGAAGAGGAGCGAGAGTGCGTATTGGCCATATGCCACAAGCCTGAATACGCCAGCCTTCCTCCGGGGCAGATCGTGCCGTCTTTGGCCGATAAAGGCGTTTATATTGCCTCTGAAGCAACTTTTTACCGGGTTTTGCATGCCGTCGGGGAACAGCACCATCGGGGGCGAAGCAGCAAACCACGCCGAAGTTGCCCGCCTAACGGGTACTGCGCAACCGGGCCGAACCAGGTTTGGACCTGGGATATAACCTACTTGCCGTCGATGGTTCGCGGCCTGTTCTTCTATCTGTACATGATCTTGGATGTGTTCAGCCGCAAGATCGTCGGATGGGAGGTCCATCATAGCGAAAACTCGTTTAATGCCGCGGTTTTGATCGAAAAGGCGGTTTGGTCGGAGGGCTGCATACTTGATCCACCGGTTTTGCATGCCGACAACGGTTCTGCCCAAAAGGGATTTACACTTCGGGCCAAGCTCGAAGCGCTTGGAATCTCATCATCCTATAGTCGCCCGAGAGTCAGCAATGACAATCCTTATTCTGAAGCGCTTTTCCGCACGATCAAATATCGACCGGAATATCCGGCCGGCGGATTTGATCAGAGAGAGGTTGCCCGTGATTGGGTGAAGCGTTTCGTTTATTGGTACAACCATGAGCATCGCCACAGTGCTATTCGGTTTGTAACGCCGGCTCAGCGTCACAATGGCGAAGATCTGCAGATTCTTGAAGCTCGGCGCTTGGTGTATGAGCAGGCAAAAATCGGATCCCCGCAACGCTGGAGCGGTAATATCCGCAACTGGAATTACATTGCTGAAGTGTGGCTGAATCCTCCGGCAGATACTTCCGTTGAAGGTTTGGAATTACGCCAGGTAGCATAGCTTCGTGCGACAACTATCTTGAAAAATAGCGATCCTGTCCTCCCCTCGCAAATTTGCCCTGCGAGTGGATCTATGAGGCTATCGTTACGAAATCAAGAGGTCGCCCACTAAAAAGGGTAGCGTCAAGAATCTTTCGCACTTTTGAGTACGGTGGCTTTATGGTTCAGGCAGCGACTTCTTCTTTTCCCATCTCTTTTAGAGGATCCATATTGAGATAACGACGTGTTCCCCAGCGCGTACCACCGATGTGGCGAAGTCGAGCGGCCACCAGCATAAGGGCAGAGTTGCCATCCGGGAAAGCGCCAACCACCCGGGTACGACGCCTGACCTCCCGCAGGATGCGCTCAAGGGGATTGTTGGTCCGGATACGCCGCCAGTGGGCATCCGGAAAATCATAGTAAGTCAGGGTGTCGGCGATACCGTTTTGGACGACCTTGGCCGCCTTATTGAGCTTCTGGGCTTCAATTTTCTTGATCACAGCTTGTGCTTTCTCATGAGCAGCAGTCTTGTCCTCAGAGGCATGGATCGCCTTAAGCATCAGCGCGATGTCTTTAACTTTGCCGCGAGGCACCGCGCTAAAGACATTGCGATAAAAGTGTACTGTGCAGCGCTGCCACTTGGCCGCGGGGTAAAACTCCCCGACCGATTCCATCAGCCCCAAGCAGGCATCGCTGATGATCAGTTTGACGTCGGTGAGTCCTCGTTTCTTGAGATGGCGCAAAAAGCCGCTCCATCCCGCCTTGTCCTCCTTGGCCCCTTCAGCTACGCCGAGAACCTGGCGGTAGCCGTCGGCAGCGACACCAATGGCCACCAGCACGGATACGTTGCGCACCTCACCGGCCCAGGTGCGCTTGAGCACGATCCCGTCAAGGTACAGGTAGGGAAATGATTCGGTAATGGGCCGATTGCGCCACTTCTCAATACGGGCGTAAATCTTTTTGTTGAGATTGCTGACGGTGCCGGGACTCACCCGTGTACCCCACAAGGCCTCGGTGATGTCCTCCACACGTCGAACCGATACACCGGCCAGATACATTTCAATCAGCGCCTCTTCAACGGAGGACTCCCGGCGTTTGTAGCGCTCGATGATGGCGGTCTCAAACTTTTGTTGGCGCAGTTTGGGCACGTTCAAGGTGACCTCACCGGCTTTAGTATGCAGTTTGCGCTGATAATGACCGGCCCGCGTGTCCTTGCGAGCTTCAGTACGTTCGTAGCGGGCGGCGTTGCAGAGTTGATCGGCTTCGGCATCTAAAAGCTTGTTCAAAGTCTCCTCAACGGTGCCTCTGACAAGCTTGCCAAGGTGCTGATGAATCTGCTCCTCGTCGATCTGGATGACTTTACCAAAGTTTTTCGATACACTCGCGCTCATGGTGGCCTCCTTCCCTGGCTAAATTGTTGGTCTCGCAACCTTGATTTAACCATATCGAGGCCACCGCCTCAAAATGTGCGAAAAATTTTATACGTTATCTCGGTGAATCGCATGGATTTATGAGGCTGTGATCCAGATTGTTGCGAATGAAATTGAAGAAGGAACAAATGTGAGAATAACGGATGCGTTTTGTGTAAGGCTTGTTGCCCTCGGTGAATCGATTTAGGAACCGCAGGACATCGTCGGACGTTACCTGATCGATCTCGTAATCACCGAATTCCAGACAGAATTGATCAATGATGGGCTTGTAGGATCGAACCGTGTTTTTTTTTGGAATGGGCTCTGTGGTAATC
>CALAZS010000019.1 GCA_937926265.1 uncultured Gammaproteobacteria bacterium | reverse complement strand
ACTACCCAACACCC
Source organism: uncultured Gammaproteobacteria bacterium (assembly GCA_937926265.1). Classification (GTDB taxonomy): domain Bacteria; phylum Pseudomonadota; class Gammaproteobacteria; order Chromatiales; family Chromatiaceae; genus JABDQZ01. The sequence goes on along the minus strand of CALAZS010000019.1, from coordinate 2,786 downwards.
AGCCGCCCCAACCAAATCCGATAATCATGACTATAATGGCACCAATAATGGCACTCCAGAAACTGGTTTTGATTTTTTCTTTATTTACTGTCATTGGATACCTCCTCATTGTAATTTATACAGAATGAATATGAGCCCCCCAAAGCATTTTTAACTCCTTACAGAACACATTCATTCTGTTAGGAGCAACGTATGCACAATTTAAGTATTTTCTTCATGGGTACTTTCTCATATAAAACGTAAACAATCATGTTGTTTTCCCCCTGGCGGCCTTTACGGTCTCCATTCCTTCCGAATGGGAAACCGTGTGGATTTCAATTTGCAGTGGTTCGCACAAAAGGCTCTTTGTTCCGAGCAAAACACTGAAACTGTCTGACTTGATGTGATCGTCCAGATCTTCGCGGGTTTCCCATTCTTCTATCAAACTGAAAACGTTCTTTTCTTCGATGTCCCGAAAAACGTGACAGCTCAGGCAACCCCTCACATTTTCGATTGGTTCAATCATTGAGAGAAGTGTTTGCATAACCTCTGTCCGCTTATCTAAAAATACATTCATAGTTGTTCTGAAAATGATCACGAGAACCCTCCTCACAGCAAAGACATGAGACACGCGTTAATATAGCTTGGGAATTCCCCCCCAGCTGCTATCAAAAAATTCAAACCGTCCATAATCATAGTTTCAAGCTTCGTGCCAGGCGGACTGGGTTCAACTGCAATTAACTTAACAAATTGATATTTAATATAATATTTTTACAAAAGAGACTGATCAAGGAAGGATGAATGCGTCTAATAATATGGTCATATATGACCAATGGTCACATATGACCATGCTTGGCGCCCTTGAAGTGATGTTTACAGCTCTGCGTGAGGAAATACAAATTGACAAGCTGTTATTTAAGGAAAACCACGAAGAATAGGCGCTTTGCGAAAAAATTGTCCTTTAACTTTGTACCTTCAGGTGGCGGGTCTAGACCCGGTTTTCCCCATTAGAGATCATGGCTTGAGTAACAAGATAAATCGACCCCACATGCTTATGGCTGGCGGATACCCAATTTTCGTATGCGGGCGCGCAGCGTGCTGCGGTTGAGCCCAAGGATTTCTGCAGCCCCGTTTTGGCCGCTCACTTTCCAATTGGTCTGCTCAAGTACCCGGACAATATGTTCGCGTTCAACCGCTTCCAGCGTTTTTTGCGTGTTCGTTAAATCCTTATGGGGTTTTTTCAGCTCATCCACCAGGTGCAGTTTGGATCCCGAGGAGTTGATTACCGCCCGCTCGAGGACATTTTCTAACTCCCTGACATTGCCGGGCCATTGATAATCCTGTAAGGCATTCATGACGCTCGTCGGGATCCTCTCAATGGACTTGCCTAGTCTCTTGGAAATTTTATTTACGAAAAAATCAACCAACAAGGCAATGTCTTCCATCCGTTCTCTCAGCGGAGGTACCGTAATCGGAAAAATATTTAGCCTGTACCAAAGATCTTCCCGAAACCGACCCCTGCGGACTTCCTCTTCCAAATTACGATTGGTGGCGGCAATCACCCGCACATCGGCCTTGATCGTACCGGAGCTTCCCAACCGTTCAAACTCACCATCTTGGATCACCCGGAGCAATTTGGGCTGCAGTTCCAGCGGCAGTTCTCCGATCTCATCCAGAAAAAGGGTGGCGCCGTTGGCAACTTCAAATCGCCCCAGCTGTCTGGCGTGGGCACCAGTGAATGAGCCTTTCTCGTGGCCGAACAGCTCACTTTCAATCAGGTTTGAAGGCAGTGTGGCACAATTCACCTTCACTAAGGTCCGATCTTTGCGTGGGCTCAAGCTATGAATGGCCCGGGCCACCAGTTCCTTGCCGGTTCCAGTCTCACCAAGAACGATAACGGTTGTATCGCTAGAGGCAATTTGCTCAACCTTATAGAGCACGTAATTGAGCCCGTCACTTTGACCGATAATGTTCTCATAGTTGTATTCTAATTTGATTTCTTCTTGTAGATACGCTCTCTCGACCTCAAGTTTTTCCGTTAAATCCTTTATTTCGGAAAGTGCAACACGGAGATTAAGCTCGGTCTGCTTGCGCTCGGTAATGTCCTGAATCCATCCGGACATCCGGATAGCTTTTCCCTCGCTGTTCCAGATTGCCTGGCCACGTGCGAGGAACCACAGGTAATTGCCCGATTTTGTTCGTAGACGGTATTCGACCTTGTATGGAACGCGCTCTTGAAGATGGCGTTTGATTGCGGCCCAAATGGCCTCGGCATCATCAGGATGCAGTCGGCTACGGAAAGAATTTATACTGCCTGGAAACTCATCGGACGAATACCCCAGGATTTCCCTGAAACGATCCGAGTAGAAGACGGTGTCTGCCAGCAGATCCCAGTCCCAAAGGCCGTCGGTGGAGCCTGCCAGGGCCAAAAGATATCGTTCGTCACTGGTGCGCAATGCCGCTTTCGCCCGGCCGTGTCGTGACCGCTGTATGAGCAGCCCGATAATAAGCAAAATTGCGATCGCGCAAAAAAAAGCAATGCCGATGATGTGCCATTGGTAAAGCGCCAAAAATGACCCCTCCGGAACGATTGGTTGTAATGAATGATGCGCATCAATTTTTATCTATTCGATTTAATTACCATAAAAGTTATAGAATTTCAAAATCTTGATGAACTAAGTGCGAATTGATGTGGTTTTCTGGAAGCTTACTATTGGGAACCATTTTGGTTTGGTTGATAAATGGCTGCTGCAGCGTGAGATTTTTTTCGATAGCAGCCCGGTCGACTCGAAAAATCACACACCAGA
>CALAZS010000018.1 GCA_937926265.1 uncultured Gammaproteobacteria bacterium | reverse complement strand
TAATTTCAGTGATGGCAAAACTGTCAAACCGCTTGATAATAATGAACATGAAGGATTGCAAAGAGCATTTTATAAAAAAGTTCTGAACAAAAACCCGAGTCAGTACCGGGCATACTGGGCAAAAATGATGTTCACCAGTAAAGGAAAAAAACCTGGTGAAATGCATCAGGCAAAAGCCATCGAAATGATTGCCAAATACCCTGAGACAATAACTTATATAAGCAGCGAACAGTCAATACCGGAAAATGTTCGTGTGGTAATGGAGTTTTGAGATGAATATGCCACGATTAAAATTTTGTTTATCTTCCGGCTCCCTGTTATTGGCAAATTTACTCTATTTTTCCTCTTTTGCATTGGCTAGTGAAACCAGGCTGAATGATCCAATCAAGTTTTCCGGTTTTGGCTCACTTGTCTTAGGTACGGCATTTTCAGATGACCTGAACTACGGGTTTAACATCAATAAAAAATCTGAAAAATACACGGATGAATGGACCGCTGAACCAGACAGTCGTCTTGGGCTGCAAATGGATGTATCTATTTCCGAAACAACCTCGTTAACCATTCAAGGATTATTCAGAGAAAGTGTTGATCCTGAACTTTCCTGGGGTGTATTTAACTGGCAGGCCACTGATAAACTGAATCTGCGTCTGGGTAAAATGCAATTACCTTTCTATTACTACTCAGATTATGCTGAAGTTGGTTATGCCTATCCCTGGATAACTGCGCCAAATGCCACCTATTTTGTTGGCATTGAAGGTTATACCGGCATTAACGCAATTTACGATTTTTCAACACAGACCGTAGACCATGAATTCGAATTTTATTATGGGAATATTGAAGAGGATTTATATGGTGAAGATAGCACCAAAATAAAGTCAGACGCCTGGGGGGCAATATATAAACCAACCTGGGACCGTTTCACACTCAGATTGTCTTATCATGCCGCACCCCAAATGGATTTTTTAAATCCTGATGCAGATACTCTCGTCTCTGCAACCCAGGATTTGGCTGATCTTTCTCTAATTCCACAATCAGTTGCGGATAACACCTTCTTCACAGATGTTGATGCCTGGTATGCAGGGCTAGCGCTTAAAATCGATTTTGATCAATTCTGGATAATGGCCGAGCATAATCAACTTGGCTTTGACAACCTTTTCCCCAGGTTTGTACGCAATTCAATCAGTGCCGGTTATTTTGTTAATGACGAACTGCAAATATTCGGTTTATTCGGTAGTGAATGGGATGACTGGGATACAACAGGTTCTGATGCCATTAATGCGGCAGCACAATTTTTACCTTCACCACTTAAGGAACAAACTGAATACCTGGCTGGTGAGTACTTTGAACAGGAGCGTGGCTGGAAAAGAGAATCCCTAAGCCTTGGATTTCGATGGGACTTTATGGAAAACATGGCATTTAAAGGACAATACACTCACCTTGAAGACAGGCGTATCGACAAAAATAACGACTTTATTCGTTTTAGTATTGATTTTGTTTTTTAATCAAGTTGAGACTGTTAACCTTCAAAAAAACCAAAGTTATTCCGGCCGGATTGTTTGATGTCATACATTTTCTGATCTGCTGAATCCATCAGCTCTTTGGCCGAAACCTGACTACCCTTCTCTGCTATATAGATACCAATACTTGCACCCACTGTCACTGAAACAGTATCAGATATAAAAATTTTTGAGCCAACACGATCATTAATCTCGGTGGCGATTCTTTCTGAAATGGGTTTAGGTGCGTTTTTCAATAAAATCACAAATTCATCCCCACCCATGCGAGCAAGATAATCACTTTCACGCACACATTGAGTTAATCGCCGGGTAACCTGTTTGAGTACATCATCGCCTGCTTCATGGCCATGAGTGTCGTTAACCTGTTTAAAATGATCGAGATCAATCATCATCACTGTAATGCTACCCTCACCCTGACTCACCCAGCTTAACAGTTCAGTTAATTTTTCAGTCATCCCTAACCTGTTACCAATCTGTGTCAACGGGTCAATTCGCGCAGTCATTTTGGCAGCCTGGCTTTCATTTTTCAGATCAGTGATATCGTTCATAACCCCCTGCATTATCCCGTCATCAATGGGCGTTAAATTGACCTGCAACCATCGTTTTGGCTGGTTTTCCTGATCACCCACCTGAAGTTCAAACCTGACTTCCTCTTGCTCGCGGATCGCTTTTTCAATAATTACTCTTATCTGGTTATCTTTACCTGCAAGCCTTTCAACAAAATTGATTTCTTCCAAGCTCGCTTCAACATTTGGTGTCAGTGTACAATCTCCGCAAGCCTTATTACTTGATAGCACTAAGCCATTACTATCAAAGGTAAAAATACAGGTATTGGTGTTATTTAAAATTGAGTGGTACTGGCGCTTTTGTATTTCCTGTTGCCGGCGTAATTCACGCTCGGTCTCTAGTGATTTAAACATGTTAAGAATCAAATCGTTGATGTAACTGGTTAATAGGCCGATTTCATTATGCTTGTCTTTTTCATGGCTAATTAATGTTTCACCAAAGTCAGCTTTAACCAGGTTAATCTGTTCAACAAGCAACTTAATTCTAGGTCGTACAAGAAAAAATAATACCAGCAGAAGTACAATCGCAGCGAAAACTGTCTGAATGACAGTTGGGGTGACTACATAAAACAATGACTGGTTTATAGTCGATTTAATTTCATCCTGGTCTAAAAAAAGAACCAGTTGGCCTACAACCTCGCCTTCATCAAATGGGGAATAAATAGTTCGAGCAATAACATTTTCTTCAGGCAGTTCATCATTAATATTTTGAT
>CALAZS010000017.1 GCA_937926265.1 uncultured Gammaproteobacteria bacterium | reverse complement strand
TTTTTTGAAACTGGCTTTTCTAGGTTATTTAATATTTCTTGAGGAATTACATAATCAGCTACAAAATATTTAACTTGTTCTTGCCAGCCCTTTTGCAGGATTTCATTGTCACCATCTTTGCCGGTAAAAGCCAAATACGCCATATAGGTACCGGCAAAATGTTGATTAAGCGTTTTGTCAGCAATGCTAATTCGATGGTTGTCGTCGAACCAGCGTATTGGATTATCGTTTACCACAATGATTGATATGCCATAGAGAAAACCAGCAATAAGCACTAAGGCTGAGGTCGTAATTAGCCTTGCACGCAAGGCACTAAATCGGTGTATAAAATGCAGGAAACCATTAACTCGTCTGGTTTCGTTATCACTAGCCGTACTTTTTTCAGCAAGCAAGCTAACTATTTTTTCTCGTTTGACAAGAAATATGTAGGCCGGAATAAAGCTTATAGAAAAAAGCCAGGCGAGGATTACACCGATTGCAACAAAAATACCGAACACTTGTACAGGAGGGATTGGAACTAGTGCCAATGAGGCAAAACCTAATGCAGTTGTGACCGATGTGTAGAACATGGGTACAAATAATTCATTGATCACATGTTTCATCGTCAACCGACGGTCTTTGATCTTAGGATAGTAGTCAAAAAACTCTGAAAGTATATGAACTGAATCCAAAACAGCAATAGGCATGATAAAAATCGGTATCATGGAGCTCATAATGTGAATGGTTTGCCCGCTGATCACTAACAATGACATTGTAATCATGACCGAAACCATGGCGATAATCATTGGAGCTGTGATTAAAGTGAGATTTCGAAAGAAGAAATACATCAATAGGAAAATGACAATCATAGCCATTGGTGCAGATATGGCCATTTGAATGAACATTTCCACGCCGAATGAGTCTTCTGCTACCGGTAACCCAGTAATGTGATATTCCTCATCACCTTCAAATGTCGCTATTTTATCGAGTAACTCCTGATAAACCTGGTAACTGACGTCTTTAGAAGTTAGTGGTAGATATAAAGCAAGGGCTTTTCCATCTCGTGAAGCGAGTGCAGAGTCCATTAATGGCAAACGTTCAATTTTTTGCTTAACAGCTAGCGCTTCTTCTCTGTTTTTAGGCGGCTCTGGCATTAACCAGGAAAAACGTATTGTTCCTGGGCCTTCCTGGCCAATGTCATCCACTGTAGAAGGACTCATTATATCAACATCAATAACACCAGCTATCTTGTCCTTTTCTTGCCAACGTATTGTTTTTGAAAATTCACTTAATTCATGAACTCTACTGAGGGTTGTTACGTTATAAACACCATCGGGATGATTGTTATTAACGACCCCAACAACCATTAGGTCGTAAATATTCATTTGATGTTTTAGTTGGTTATGTATAACTCTTGCTGGGTCATCGGCTGACAGCATGTTTTCCGGATCAGTATCTACTTCCAGAGGGTGTAATAGGCTAAACTGATTGGGCCATATTGATGGAAGTGCTGCTAGTAAAACCAATAAAACTGTCGTCATGACAATTGACCAAAGCACTCGTTTTGGATGGTTCATGGAAACATCGGGAATAACGAGGTAGGCGCTTTTTTCAGTTAAAAAAGGTTTGAGTTTTCTAAAAAAACTTTTCTTAAGAGGCGGTTCAATGACCATTGGCCTCTTTTCAGTCAATCTAAGTAAGTCTTTTCGTGCAAGACAATAAATCTCACCATCTTCTGATATTGAAATATCATCTGATTGAAAAGCTTCATCAAAAAAGCTCTCCACACCTGCAAATTCTCCAGCATTAATCATCTGACCGGATGAAGACTTTTGAGCAGAGCCGCTTGATACGAGATAAAGAGAAGATGTTTTGTCACCAGCCTGAAAAAGCTGATCACCTTTTTTAACAGATCGTTTTGTTAATATTTCATGTATCTGACCTAATTGCAGAAGGTCGAGCTGACTGAAATTTGGTACTTTTTTAAGTAACCGAGTGACGCTTAGTTCTTTGATGAATTCAGCGAATGGCTGGCTTCTATTGATTAGTTTCTGAAAGTTATCTGCATTGGTAAAAAACACTTGAACAGGAGTTAGGGCCTTAACACTCGCAGTACGCTGGATATTATGAAGAATACCAATTTCACCAAAAAAATATCCAGGGGTGCCCAAGTCTATTGTTTTTTCAACGCCTGAGGTATTTCCATCAAGAATAGCTACTTCACCACGAGAAAGGCAGTAGAA
>CALAZS010000016.1 GCA_937926265.1 uncultured Gammaproteobacteria bacterium | reverse complement strand
AATTCCAGAATATGCCGCTATATTTCTTATGGTAATTAGAGGTGAGAGCAAATGGCACAAATATTTTTAAACATGAAACTGGCATGGAGAATCGGGTTAGGATTTGCGGCAGCAATTTCAATAACAGTCATTCTTGGAAGCACAGTTGTTCTACAGCATATGCAGGAAATGGTTAGGGAAGCTGAAAGAAAAGAATTATCACGATTATTAGATAGTGCTAAAGGTGAATTAAAAGCCCAAGCCAGAATGGCCGAAACCCTCGCTGCCCTAGTTGCTAATATACCTCAAACGAGAAAAGCTTTTTCTGAGGATAATCGCCAAATGCTTGCAGATATGTTCGTGCCAGCATTTAAGAAATTGAAATCAGACTATCTTTTTAAGCAGTTTCAATTTCATGAGCCAAATGCTCATTCTTATTTGCGGGTTCATAAACCAGAAAAATTTGGTGATGACCTCTCTTCATTTAGGAAAACTGTAGTCCAAACAAATCAAAAGCGATCGCCGATACAGGGTATTGAAAAAGGTGTTGCAGGCCTTGGAGTGAGGGGTGTTTATCCAGTTAGCAGTCCTTCAAATGAGGCAATTGGTTCAGTCGAATTTGGATTGGCTTTGAATGATAGTTTTTTTAATCAATTTAAAGAAAACTTTAATGTAGATGCTGCCTTGTACGTTATTAGAGATGGGAGCATGAACCATTTTGCAGGTACCTTTAAAGATAAAATTGTAGAGGATGATTTTTTACAGGCAGCACTTAAATCTGTACAGATGAATGATGGTTACTTGGGTAAAGTTCCTGTGTCAATTTACGCAGATGCAGTTCTAGATTTTTCAGGTAAGCCAATAGGCACGATGGTATTAGCACTGGATAGAACTTATTACGTTGATCAAATATCTGCAGCAAAGATGGAAGTGTTAATTATCGCAATAATCTCTCTTGTGGTGGGCGCTATAATCGCCTGGGTTGTAGCGAAAGCCATTACAAAACCACTATGCAAGGTTGTTGATGCTATGAATGAAGTTGCAGAAGGTGAAGGCGATCTTACGATGAGAATCGAAAGTCAGGGTGACAATGAGATCGGAAATTTAGTTAACGCCTTTAATAAATTTATTGGAAAAATACAGATATTGATTGCAGATGTTAAAGACAGTATTGAAAAATTAAATCAGTCTGCTGATACGGTTGGTAATATTGCAAGAGACACTACAAATGGAGTTAAAGAACAACAGACTGATGTCACTCAGGTTGCCAGTGCTATCAACGAAATGTCTGCCAGTGTTCAAGAAGTTGCAAACAGCACTAAAGAAGCGGCCGATGTTTCTTTAAATGCCGAGGCAAAAAGCACAGAAGGATACAATGTGGTTTCCGAAACAGTAAGAGCAATGTCAGCCTTATCTGACTCAATCGAACAAACCACTACAGTTATTAATGAATTGAGTAAAGATAGTGATGAAATTGGGACGGTTCTGGATGTTATTCGAGGCATTGCAGAGCAAACTAATTTATTGGCTCTGAATGCAGCAATTGAAGCAGCCAGAGCTGGCGAACAGGGCCGTGGTTTTGCCGTTGTAGCTGATGAGGTTAGGACGCTTGCACAGCGAACACAAGAATCAACAGCTGAAATTCAAAATGTCATTGAAAGATTACAAAGTGGCGTTAAATCAACTGTAGAAAAGATGGAAGCCTCCCAATCCAGTGTCTCTTCGGGCGTGAATCATGCCACTGAAGCTGGTTCAGTTCTAACCGAGCTAAATAGTGCAATCAGTCAACTTGGTGATATGAATAATAGAATTTCGGCTGCAGCTGGTGAACAAAGCAGTGTATCTGAAATGATTAATGAAAATATCCATAGAATAAATGTTTTAGCAGATAAAACTTCTGAGATTTCTAATCAAAATCTCAATGCAAGTGAGGAATTAAAAGGAATTTCTGATCATTTAAACACCTTAGTTGCAAAATTTAATGTTTAGTAAAGCAGTTAATGATTAAACAAAACATTCCAACAATTGTCGTTGGATTTGCAATAGTTATTTTACTAATGATTATTGTGCTTTCTATTGTTTTTTTTCAAAGTGAATCTATCAGAGTTTCGCTCTATAACATTGGTGCTAACAACAACAAAGCAAATTTGCTTAATATAATTAGAGAGTCTCAGCTTGAGCGCTCAACCATATTGCGAGATATTTATCTTGCACAAGACCCTTTTGATAAAGATGAGCTTAAGATTAAATTCTTTAATTACGCTGCTGAAGTAGGTAAAGCATACAGATCACTTTTATCATTAGAATTATCTCCGAATGAAAGACAAGAACTTCAAGAATTTATAAAAAAAGCCAGAGTTAACAGAGATATTAGAAATGAAATTATTGATATATTAATCAATGATGTTGAAGAAGTTGATTTGGATGAGTTAAATAACAAATTAACCAAAACAATCGAGCTTGAGAAACAATCCCAGAGATTACTTAATGAATTAAAGGTCGATATTGATAACAAAATAACAACAGATATTGAACAAATTATAAAAACAATAAAATCTATTGCAGATAACCATTTGTTTTTGATAATCACATCTGTTCTCGTCTCAATGCTTATAGCTTTTTGGGTTATTCGCCTGGTCATTAAACAAAACCATTTAATTGAGACTCTTCATAATGATCTTGAAGAAAAAGTCATTACAAGAACAAAAGAGTTGGCAATCGCAAAAGAGGATGCAGAAAACGCCAATAGTGAAAAATCTCGCTTCCTTGCAAACATGTCACATGAGCTTAGAACCCCCATGCATGCGATTAACAGTTTCTCTAATTTAGGTCTAAAACGTTCTGGCGATGAAAAAAGCCAAAGTTATTTTGAAAAAATAAAAATAAGCAGTGAAAGGTTGACGAAATTGCTCAATGGCTTGCTTGATTTATCGAAATTAGAAGCCAAGCAAATGACCCTTGATTTAGGGGAACATGATTTTTTAAAAATAATTGAAGAGGCAGCAGACTCTGTTTCTAGTTTATTATTTTCAAGGTCAATATCTATCAATTTTTCCAAGGATGATCATTATATTGCTGAGTTTGACAAAAGTTTGATGATGCAGGTGATGATCAACCTTCTTTCAAATGCTATAAGATACAGTCCTGACAATAGTCTTATTAAAATTCAGGTGAATATAGATCAAACCAATGACAATTTAATTATAAGTGTTATTGATCAAGGTGTTGGCATTCCTAAAAATGAACTGAAGATTATTTTCGATAGTTTTACTCAAAGTACCAAGACTAAGGAGAAAGCTGGGGGGACAGGTTTAGGGTTGCCAATTTCAAGGGAAATTATCCATTTGCATAGTGGTGAAATTTGGGTTGAAAGCCCTCCAAAAAATTCTGATTCAGGCTCTTCTTTTACTATTAGGCTTCCTATTCGTCAAAAACAAGATAAAGGCTTACCTGATAATTTAATTCAAGAAAATAAGCAACCTATTGAGTGGACCGAAGCTTACTCAGTAGGTATAGAAAAAATCGATAATCAACACAAAAAAATTGTTACCTTGATTAATGACTTAATCATGAAAACGAGTAAAAATTCTCATGAAGAAATTCTCAATGATTTGTATTTTTACATTAATGAACATTTAAGAGATGAAGAAAAGCTTCTAATAGACAGAGATTATCCTTTTATTTCGAGTCATAAAGATTTGCACAATAATTTTAGAACAAGAATTGATGAGTTTTCTGCTGCCATTAAATCCAGTCCTGAAGACTTTGAACCAAAATTAATATTATTTCTCAGACACTGGTGGGATCACCATATTCTTGAAGAAGACATGAAATACAAAATGTTTTTTCAAGAAAATGAGGTTTCTTGAATGTCTGCTAAATACTGTGGATTCAACCAGTCGATGCAACATATTGGTTAAATCTTTCCGCTATTGTCATGTTTGATCAAAATCCAATAAAGCTGACCATGTTTACAAGGACTACACTATTTTAAATGCCTAACAAAAAAACCGCCCTAAAAGGGCGGCTAACGGGCGTACAACATCACACGTGGAAACGGTTAATCCCAGCTTAGAGCACCACCAGTCTGGTATTCAGTCACGCGGGTTTCAAAGAAGTTTTTCTCTTTACGCATATTGGCCTGTTCATCAAGCCATGGCAGGGCAGCTTCGTCGATGCCAGGGAATGGTTTTTCCATGTTCAGCGACTTGGCGCGGCGGTTGGCGATGAAACGGAACTGCTTAATATGATCATCAGCTGAGTAACCAAGGATAGGGTCAGGCAGCAGGTAACGTGCATACTTTTCTTCAGCTGCTTCGGCTTCCAGCCACATGTCCTGAATCAATTTAGGATCTAGCGTGACGTTTTCTTCCTGGACAATCTGCTTGGCAACACGGATACCGAATGATGCATGCAGCACTTCGTCACGCATGATGTACTGCAGCTGTTCAGCAGTGCCTTTCATCAGGCCACGACGCTGTAATGCAAAGATCGGGCTAAAGCCATTGTAGAACCAGCAGCCTTCAAAGATGCCCGCGAAAAACATGTAGGACATGACAAAGTTTTCCAGTTCGTCACGATCACGCAGGTCGATATCCGAGCGCATGACTGAATTCAGGCGACGGTTGGCTATCTGGATTTTACCGTGAATCTCAGGCACAACACGGTAGCGGTTGTAGATTTCACCCTGGTCGAGACCAATGGTTTCGATACAGTGCTGGTATGTCCAGGTGTGCAGGGATTCCTCATAGACTTGGCGAGCCTGGTAAATCTGTAATTCCGGTGCACTCATTTTTTCCATTACCGCCAGGCCGATGTTACGCATAGCCAGGATGTCGGAAGTGGTCAGGTAGGACAGCACGTTTTCATAGACATGGCGTTCTTCGATTGTCAGTTTGTGATGATAGTCGTGAACATCCTGGGCCATGTTGATATCGAGCGGGGTCCAGTGGTTCTTGTTGGCATTAAGAAAATATTCCCATGCCCATGGGTATTTAAAAGGTGCCAGCTGGTTGATATCCGTCATGCCATTAATAACACGTTTGTCATCAGCACGTACAGGCTCTGCATTTTGCGGGATGGTTTCTTCAGTAGCTGGTTCAGCAATAGGCTGTCTGGGCTGTTTGGCAGCAGCTGGCTTTTCAACTGACGGGTTTTCAGTCATTGAATCAGCCGCTGGTGTTGCCATTGAAGCTTCATCGACAACGCCCGGTGTCTTTATGATGTCTTCTGCAGGTGCTAGCGCTACAGGAGTTTTCTGAGGTTCTGCAGCTGCCGGTGCTGCCAGTGGATCATCCCAGTTAAGCATTTTATCTTTCCTTTCGTTTTATAGTTTTGGACTTTCTATTCAGCTTTTTTACATCACTCCAGTAGGAGTTCCTTTGGTGTAAATTAATTTGCCGGTGAAGTCGTTACCTATTCGGTGACTCCTTCGGTGACATGAGCGAGAGTTCTTAATCCATCCGAATAAACTTCAACTCCACCAGCAAAACTTTTCAAAATGTGCCTATTGGCATGCCTCGCAATCAGGGTCCAGTATTGAGCACGCTTTAGGTGCTTCATTGCCGGAGGCTGACAGCCCGGTATTGGCCATTGGTATTGCGCTTTTTGAGCTGGCACTGTCTACCGTGGTTTTTTCAACACCTGTTGCACCCATTGAGCGCAGGTAGTAAGTGGTTTTTAAACCTCTGACCCATGCAAGTTTGTAAAGGTTGTCGAGTTTCTTGCCTGAAGGCTCTGCCATGTAAAGGTTCAGGCTCTGTGCCTGGTCGATCCATTTCTGGCGACGTGAGGCTGCTTCAATCAACCAGCGTGCATCCATTTCAAATGCCGTGGCATAACGTGATTTGATGTCATCTGGTATGCGGTCGATCTGCTGGAGTGAACCATCATAGTATTTCAGGTCATTGACCATCACTTCATCCCAAAGGCCGGCATCTTTCAGGTCTTTAACCATGTATGGGTTGATGACAACGAACTCACCAGACAGGTTGGATTTAACAAACAGGTTCTGGTAAGTCGGTTCAATCGACTGGCTGACACCGCAGATATTGGAGATGGTGGCAGTCGGGGCAATTGCCATGGTGTTGGAATTGCGCATACCAACTTTCTTGACGCGGCGGCGCAGGGCTTTCCAGTCGAGTGTTTCACTGTCGTCACACTGCATATAACCACCACGCTCATCCGATAGCTTTCTCATGGAATCGATTGGCAGAATGCCCTGGCTCCAGAGTGAACCCTCGAAGGTTGAGTAGCGGCCGCGTTCTTCTGACAGATCGGTGGATGCCTTAATGGTGAAATAGCTGACTGACTCCATTGAGCGGTCGGCAAAATCAACAGCTTCCTGTGAACTGTAAGGCATTTTCAGTTTGTACAGCGCATCCTGGAATCCCATGATACCAAGGCCGACAGGGCGGTGTCTCAAGTTGGAGTTTCTTGCCTGCGGTACACTGTAATAGTTGTAGTCGATGACGTTGTCGAGCATGCGCATCGCGGTATTGATGGTTTTCTCGAGCTTTTCCATGTTCAAACCGTTTTCATCAACATGCGCTGCCAGATTCACTGAACCGAGGTTACAAACAGCGATTTCAGAGTCGTTGGTATGCAGGGTGATTTCTGTGCACAGGTTGGAACTGTGAACTGCACCGACATGCTGGTTGGTATAGCGCAGGTTGCACGGATCTTTAAAGGTAATCCATGGATGGCCGGTTTCAAACAGCATACCAAGCATTTTGCGCCAGAGGTCTACAGCTTTGACTGTTTTGAAAATCTTGATCTGGCCGTTAAGGGCTTTTTCTTCATAACCTTCGTAAGCCTTTTGAAACGCTTTACCGGTCAGATCATGTAGATCGGGCGCTTCGTTAGGGCTGAACAGGGTCCATTCCTGATCTTCAGCAACACGCTTCATGAACAGGTCAGGGATCCAGTTGGCGGTATTCATGTCGTGCGTACGGCGGCGTTCGTCACCGGTGTTTTTACGCAGATCAAGAAAGTCTTCAATGTCGATATGCCAGGTTTCAAGGTAAGCACAGACGGCACCTTTACGTTTGCCACCCTGGTTTACCGCCACGGCAGTGTCGTTGGCGACTTTAAGGAAGGGCACAACACCCTGGCTTTTACCATTGGTGCCTTTGATATGTGCACCAAGACCGCGAACCGGTGTCCAGTCGTTACCAAGACCGCCGGCAAACTTGCTTAACAGTGCATTGTCCTTGATGGAACCGTAGATGCCTTCAAGGTGATCAGGCACGGTTGTCAGGTAACAGCTGGACAGCTGAGGACGCAGCGTACCCGAGTTAAACAGGGTAGGCGTTGAACTCATAAAGTCAAAGCTGGAGAGCAGTTTGTAGAACTCGATGGTGCGTTCTTCGCGGTTGATTTCGTTAATCGCAAGACCCATGGCAACACGCATGAAGAAGGCCTGTGGTAGTTCAAAGCGTGTGTCGTTACTGTGGAGGAA
>CALAZS010000015.1 GCA_937926265.1 uncultured Gammaproteobacteria bacterium | reverse complement strand
CGGATATTGTCCACCAGGGCGGTATTATTGTTTACCCAACTGATACCAGTTACGCTCTCGGTTGCCACATTGGTGATAAAAATGCACTGCAGAGAATGCGCCGTATTCGCCAGGTAGATGACAAGCACGACTTTACCCTGGCGTGTCGTGATCTTTCTGAAATTGCCACCTATGCAAAGATTGATAACAACCAGTACCGTTTGCTTAAAAACCTGACACCCGGGGCCTATACTTTCATAAACAACGCCACAAAGCAGGTACCAAAGCGGTTATTGCATGAAAAAAAGAAAACCATTGGTATCCGTATTCCTGACAATCGTATAGCACTGGAACTGCTTGAAACACTGGGCGAGCCAATGCTGACTTCAACCTTGCTGTTACCCGGTGATGAATATCCGCTGACCGATCCCTACGACATGAAAGATACCATTGGCAACCAGGTGGATCTGATTATTGACGGCGGCTATTGCGGCATGGAAGAAACCACCATGGTTGATCTTGTTGATGATATTCCGGTTATCTTGCGTGAAGGCAAGGGCGATATTTCAATTTTTGAATAACACAGATACTGAGAATAAAACGGCTAAAGAATGCAGGAACTTTCCACAATTCAACAAATTGCGATCGCGATTTTGCCCGTTTTATTGGCGATTACCGTTCATGAGGCTGCTCATGGATATGTTGCAGATCGCCTGGGCGACAAAACGGCCCGTCTGGCTGGTCGGGTAACGCTAAACCCTTTAAAGCATATCGATCCGATTGGTACCATTGTATTGCCGTTGGGAATGTATGTGCTGACCGGGTTCATGTTTGGCTGGGCCAAGCCAGTGCCGGTGAACTGGCGCAACCTGGGGAAACCGAAAAGAGACAGCGCCATCGTGGCTGCAGCAGGTCCTTTTTCAAATTTCATCATGTTGCTGGGCTGGTCGCTGCTGTTGGCATTTATTCCCGTGGTAGGTCAGGTTTCAGCCTGGGCCGCAGCACCGTTATTTCACATGGCTACATTTGGCATTTTAATTAATGCCATCCTGATGGTGCTTAACCTGCTGCCGCTTTTGCCTCTGGATGGTGGCAGGATAGTCAGTTCATTCCTGCCGGCAAAAATCGCTTATCAATACAATAAAACCGAATCATGGGGTTTTATTATTCTGTTGGTTTTGTTGTTTACCGGCCTGCTGGGCAAGATTTTAACGCCGGCAATCCAGTTTTTTGGCGGTTTGGGATCTTCGCTGGCCAGGATACTCTGGTAAATCCGGCTGAAAAAGCCTGCTTAGAAAACAGCCAGGAAATCCCAAAAGTCAAACCCAAAAGTAGAATCCAGTAGGGAAATCTTTAGAATAACCCGAAATAATTATTGGATATCATTGCTTTAACAAGAATGATACTAGGCTACAATTGATTTAATCCCCCCCCCCCTCATAAATTAAAGAATATTTTTATTATGTTTAAAAGCATTTCGATCAAAGTCAACCTGTTGACTTATTTTATTGCCATTATTGGCATGATCTCAGTGGTATTGATTGGACTTCAGTACTCGTTCAGTTTAAGCCTTGCGGACAAGGCCGCCGACAGTACCTTTGAACAGGTAGCCGAAAAGCTCAGTATTTTTATTCGTGAGAGGGACGACCAGTTACAAGGTGTCATCGAGTTGGCCTCACACAGTAAAGGCCTTGAAAAAATTCCTTTGCCGGGTGAGTTGCATAAAAACATCGACACGATGATTAATGTACTGAATAGTAATCCCGGAATTTACGCTGTTTATATTGGAAAAAACAATGGTGACTTTTATGAAGTCATTCATATGAAGCGTTTCGAAGGGCTTCATGAAAAATTCGGAGCTGATAAAGCCGCACAATATGCTGTGGTTCACATCACCAATGCTGATACCAATCCCGGTACCAATACCAATATCAATAATGGTAGTCAGCACAACAAGCATTGGTTTTTCTATAACGAATACCTGCAATTGCTTTCAAGTAAAGTCCAGACCACCAATTACGATCCACGCATAAGACCCTGGTTTAGAAAAGCGCTGAAAAGTGAAAAAGTTACCAGAACCGAGCCTTACCTGTTTTCCTTTATTAATTCATCGGGTATCACCTATGCTAAAAAACTTGATAGTAATAATGGTGTTCTTGGTATGGACATTACCATGTCTGCGCTTAATGAATTTCTACAGGCTCAGAGCTTTGGTGAAAGTAGTGAAATCTTTCTTTACGATGTTTATGGTGAAAAATACGCTTCATCTAACCCGGAAGTTTTGCAAACAAATAAAGCCAGTGATTTTGATGTTGATTTTACCCCCCTGCAGTTATCAGACGAGGATAAAAAGTTTGTAGAAAACCTCGGGTTGCTGCGTGTTTCCAACGAAGTAGACTGGCCACCGCTGGATTTTGCTGTTCGCGGAGTACCAATGGGGTATTCAGTTGATTATTTAAACCTGTTGGCCAGCAAGATTGGATTAAAGATTCAGTTTATCAACGGTTATACCTGGGATGAACTAGTTGAGCTTTTCAAGGAAGGCAACCTTGATCTACTTCAATCTGCTTTCTTTATTGAAGAGCGTAAAGAATTTGCGTTATTTACTGATGCTTTTTATGAGTATAAAACCCAGGTTATTTTACGAAAAGGTGTGAACATAGATTCTTTAACTGATCTTAATGGTAAAACAATCGCCTTGCCAAAAGGCTGGGGTACGATAGATTTTATCCGGGAAAATTATCCCCAAATCAACATCATTGAAGCTGAAACTACCCTGGATGCTTATTTTGCTGTTCATGATGGCTTAGCCGATGCAACCGTCGATCATCAGCTCTCGTTGGATTACATCAGTGATAAATACCAACTTGAAAATCTTTACCTGGGCCCCTGGCTAAAAGATTTCGATGATAATTCATCCAAAAAGCTTCATATCATGGTTCAAAAAGAACAGGGCAAACTTAGAGATATCATTAACCAGGCAATAACCTCGGTCACTCCCGAAGAAATTGACCAGTTAAAACAACGCCTTGAAAAAAATAGCTGTAAACCTGGAATGAAATGTGCTGAATCTGATGTTAAATCATCCAGTGTGGCGGATAGGGTTTTCATGGGGTTCAAGTCTGATGAAGAAAGCGGCCTGATTCGTTATGAAAATGAACACTCCAGCTATTACGCATATTCCTCGCCTCTGGATACATTTGCTGAAAAAGGTCACCGTCTTGGCATCGTTGAATCAACCGAGAGTTTCCTCGGGCCTTTTATGGAGAAGGTTAGAGTTTCACTGTATTCAGCAATTGCAGTCGTTTTATTGTCATTGCCCATCATTTTATTTGCGATCAGGCAGATTCTTAAACCAATTCAAGCCCTGATGAATGAAAATGATAAAATTGCAATGCGTCGTTACAAGGATGTTAAAAAAGTAAAAACGCATATCAAGGAAATGGTGAGTCTTTCTGAATCAATGATTCACATGACAGAGAGCATCCAGGCCTTTGAAAAAGCCCAGGAAGAGCTAATGGATTCCTTTATCCTGCTGATTGCCGATGCGATTGACACCAAGTCACCTTACACTGGAGGGCACTGTACCCGGGTGCCCGAGATCGCCATGATGCTTGCTCAAAAAGCACATGATCTTGATACACCGCCATTTGATGATTTCCACATGGAAAATGATGATCAGTGGCGTGAGTTCAGGGTCGGTGCCTGGTTACATGACTGTGGCAAGGTGATTACACCCGAATACGTTGTTGATAAGGCTACCAAGCTTGAAACCATCAATAACCGTATCAACGAAATTCGTACCCGCTTTGAGGTTTTATGGCGCGATGCCGAAATCACCGGTTTGAACCGTCAGCTTGATGGTGAACAGGCTGAAAGCGTAAAAGATTGGTTGGAGCAGGAAAAACAAAAACTCATTGATGAATTTAACTTCATTGCGGAATGTAATGTTGGCGGTGAGTTTTTAAGCGAAGACAAGCAGCAGCGATTAGCTGAAATTGCTGAAAAACGCTGGATGCGCCATTTCGATAATCGCCTTGGTCTTTCAGAAGAGGAGCTTAAGCTGTTTGGGGAACAGCCTAAAGAGGATTTGCCGGTTGAAGAAAAACTGCTGGATGACAAATCTCATCACGTGATTCCCAGGGAAAACTTTGATGAGGAAGCTTACAAGGCGCAGGGATTCAAACTGGATGTACCGGAACATTTGTACAACAAGGGTGAGCTATATAACCTGAGTATTTCCAGGGGCACGCTGACCGAAGAAGAGCGCTTCAAGATTAATGAACATATCATTATGACGATACGCATGCTCGAACAATTGCCGTTGCCGGATCATCTCAAGCGTGTGCCTGAGTATGCCGGCACGCATCATGAAACCCTGATTGGCACTGGTTATCCACGTAAGCTTACCAGGGACGAGTTGTCCATTCATGCCAGGATCATGGTGTTGGCTGATATCTTTGAAGCATTAACCGCTTCAGACCGACCTTATAAAAAGGCCAAGAAGCTGTCAGAAGCCATCAAGATTATGGGCTTCATGTGTAAGGATGCCCATATTGATGCTGACGTTTTCAAGTTGTTCCTCAAGTCAGGCGTTTATCTTGATTACGCTAAAAAACACATGGATGCTAAACAGATCGATGAAGTGGATATAGAGCAGTACATGAACTGTGAGATAAAACAGAAATAAAAAGATAAATTAATAGCCAGCGAGGTATTTATGAAAATGTTTAAGTATTGCCTGTTAATCGCCCTGGTTGGGCTTGTGTTTTCCACTCAAGGCCTTTCTGCAGAGCTCGCCGGTCTGGTCAAAACTGTTCAGGGTGATGTCAATATCTTTCGTGGTGACAAGTCAGTGGCTGCCAAGGTAGGTTCCCCGGTATTTGCCAGTGACAAGGTAACAACCGGTGAAAATTCTTCGGTTGGCATCATGTTAAGAGATAACACGCAGTTATCCGCCGGTGATAATTCGGTACTCGAATTAAACAAGTTCAGTTTCAACACAACCACTCATGCAGGCAAACTGGATGCAACCGTCAAACGTGGCACCTTGTCTGTAATTTCAGGCAAGCTTGCAAAAAGTAACCCGGACTCAGTTAAGTTTAATACCTCTGCTGTGACACTTGGTGTCAGGGGTACGGAGTTTATTATTGAAGCTGCTGACAGGGAGGGAGAATAATCATGGGTTCTCAAATTAAAAGCACTTTCAAGTTTTTAGCTTCATTACTGTTGGTTGTTGCAGCAGGTTCACAGGCCAGTCAAAGTTATTTGACTGATTCGCGTGGCATGGCGGCTTTAAGCACTAACGGTGAATGCGTGCGCACAGGTGTCTGGAATGCCAGTGAGCGCCTTGAAGGCTGCGATGTTGAACCAGACCGGATTATTCTGTTACCCGGACCTGACGGCAAAGTAGGTGCGGTTATCGTTGAATCAGATGCGGGCAGCAAGGTGCTCGACAAGGCATATGCGGCTGTTGATGTGGATGATGCCGGTACATTGCAAGCCAAGACTGAAAGTGCGGCTTCGGTAGAGGCGCGTTATGGTAATGTGCTCGCTGCCCAGCCAAGAAGACCTGAATCTTTTATTCTCAAGTTCGAATCCGGTTCGGCAACTGAACTCACCAAAGAGTCATTGCAGACCGTCAAAACACTCGAAAATACTTTAACTGACTGGCCTGCGCCTGAAATACGGGTGACCGGGCATACCGATACGGTTGGCAAGCTTGAAACAAATGACAGACTTTCTCTGCAACGTGCTGGAACTGTTGTCGATATTCTTATCAGTCAGGGAGTTGATAAGAACCTGATTGAATCAGCCGGTAGGGGAGAGCGTGAACCACTCGTGCCTACTCAAGATAATGTCCCGGAAGCGCGTAACCGACGCGTCGAAATCAATATCAGGTAATTCGATTGAAGCGTGTTGTTCACTTCGTCGAACAGTTGTTCCTGGCGCAAAAGGGTCGTCCTACTGCACTGGTGATTCTTTTATTCCTGATGGCTGTGAATATTTACAGTTATCGTGATGAAGCAATCAAACAGCCGGGAATGCTGGAAGAAGTTTTTCACCAGGTCAGCAAACCGTTCAGAAAGGCACGGCGTTTTTTGTTTGACGAATACCAGCGTATTTTTCCAAGAATACCTCAAAGCCAACCGGTCACTATTGTTGCCATTGATGAAGAAAGTCTTGCTGATATTGGTCAATGGCCCTGGCCAAGAAACCGTCTGGCAGAGTTAATCAGCAAAATAAATGCTTTTCAACCAGCAGCAATTGGTCTGGATATGTACATGCCGGAACCGGACCAGACATCACCGGACAAGGTTGCGGATAACCTGCCTGAGTTTGCCGCTTTTCTCGGTGAATCCCTTAAAGCCCTGCCAAGCCATGAGGTTGTTCTTGCAGAAGCGTTTAGCCAGGCGCCGGTTATCTTAGGTGCGGCAGGGTTTGATCATGAGGCTTACACAACCTCTGAACATCTGCTGACAAAACCCATCAAGGTGACCGGCGAAAGCCCCTTGCCATTTGTACGATATTTCACCCGGGTGCTGGCAAGTCTGCCAGAACTGCAGTTTGCCGCCAGCGGTCAGGCGGTTTTAAGTGTTGATCTTGAGCAGGGTGTTGTCAGAAAAATTCCTCTGATTATGAATTTGAGCAATACTCTGGTTCCCGGGCTGGCACTGGAAATGTTAAGAGTGGCTTCCGGTAGTGAAGCTATAGAAGTTTTATCAGATCAAACCGGCGTCCAGAGTTTGTCTGTTGCTGACATCACTGTGCCATCGCAATCAGATGGCAAGGTCTGGCTGCATTTTTCCAGGTTTGAAAACAACCTGCATCGATATGTATCGGCAAATGATGTAATGAAGGAAAAAGATTTAACCGATCTTTTTCAAAACAAGCTGATAATGTTGGGTTTGACCGGGGCAGGTCTCAACGACATGAGAACGACGGCATTGGGTGAACTTGTGCCGGGTATAGAAATCCAGGCGCAGCTGGTTGAGTCTATTTTCGACGGACGTTTTCTGTTCAGGCCGGATGTCATGATCTGGTCTGAGACAACGGCTATTTTGATTCTTGGAATTTTTCTCATCTGGTATATTCCAAAAACTGACTCCCGGTTTGCCCGTTTACTTGTCCATGCCCCAAGAAACCTGGTCTCCACGATTCTGGGTTTGACATTAAACGGCCTTGTTTTATTTGCTGGTTTTATGCTCTTTCATAAAACAGGATTGCTATTTGATGCAGCAGCCACATTTATTATCCTGTCGTCAGTACTGGCGAGTTTGATCTCCAGTGCGTTCATTGAAATCACCAGGGAAAATGACCAAAAAACAGCCCATCAACATCAGCTTGAACTGGATCGGGCATACCAGAAAGGTTTGCTGGATGGGCAAAATCAGAAAAGCTGAAAATCTCACAGGCAATTATTTAAGGCAATTAAACTGCTTAGTGCTCTAAGTAGCCATTTTTAAAGATAGCTGATATATTTCCAAATTAATCCAAG
>CALAZS010000014.1 GCA_937926265.1 uncultured Gammaproteobacteria bacterium | reverse complement strand
CAAAGACTAAAACGATATTCGGCTCAGGTGAGCGGCTCAAAGTGTAGAAAAGCGGTCATTCCCCTCATTCCAGTGGAGAAGAAATCTAAGTAATCACACTTTTATCCAAAATACCTTTCTTTACTAGTTGATTCAGGATTCTGTGAGTTTTTTCTTTGAATGTATCTCTCAATAGCCGGACTGCTGGCGTAATCGATTGTCGACTGGGCGCTATTAGCCAAAGCTCAGTTGATCTAGGTTTATAGTCAGACATTACGCTCACAACTTTTCCTGATAGCAAATCACGGTATACATCTAAACAAGATTTTATAGCTAATCCTTTTCCAGCAACACACCAACGTCTGACAACTTCTCCATCATTAGAAGCACGATCTCCATTCATTTTGACTTTATATTCATTTTTGCCTTTCAAGAATTTCCATTCATCATTGATAACATCATAAAGCTGATAAAACAGTCCATTGTGTGAAGCTAGGTCGAGAGGCTTTTTTGGAGTGCCATACCTATCAAGGTATTCGGGTGTAGCACATAAAATCCCAGGAACATTGCATATTTTGAATCCATACAAATTTGCATCGTCCGGCGATTCATAACGTAGTGCCAAGTCTACGGAATCACGATAGAAGTCTATATTACTGTCAGTGATATGTGCTTTTAAGCTGACATTTGGGTAAATATCCATAAATTCGTCTACCCATGGAATCACAAGATTCCTGCCGAAATCAGATGACATCGATATGCGTAGTTCACCATCAACAATATCTAGTTCGCTTTTTATATTTTGCTTGGCTTGGTCAAGCATCTGTAATGCTTGAACACACTGAGGAATATATTTTTCTCCTGCGGTGGAAAGTCGAAGATTGCGTGTAGTTCGAATAAAAAGTTCTACACCTAGGTTTTTTTCAACGCGTTTTAAGGCGGCACTAGCAGTTGCAGTGCGCAAGTCCAAATCTGTTGCAGCCGCAGTAATGCTCCGAAATTCAGCAATTTTAAGTATGACCTGTAAATCTTCTAAAAGCATATTGTCAAATAATATTTGAAAATGTTTCTTTTATTATGCTGTTTATTGCGGACTAATCAATAGCTACTATTCTTACAAACTGTTAATTGTTTAGAGAAAAAACATGCCAAATACTGAAATACAAAATCATATCCTTGAAGCCTATAACTTTCGGCATGCAACGAAAGTTTTTAACCCAGATAAAAAAATAAGTGATGGTGAGTTTGAAACGATTCTAGAAACAGGAAGACTATCACCTAGTTCTTTCGGAATGGAGCCATGGCAATTATTAGTGATTCAATCACCGGAAAAACGTGAGCTGTTTCGAGAATTTACTTGGGGTGCGAATGGAGCTACAAACGGCACTGCAGGGCAACTGGGGACAGCAAGCCATTTTTGTATCTTCCTGGTTCATACTGGGTCAACAATGACTCATCATTCTGATTACATTGAACGACACCTGAAAAATGTAAAACAGTTACCGGATGATGTGGTCGATATATATGGTAATTTTTACCAGAAATTCCAAGAACATGATTTTCACATATCAGGAGATCGACAAATTACTGATTGGTCTGCTCGTCAGGCATACATTGCTCTTGGCAACATGATGACAACAGCAGCTTTGATGGGTATAGATTCTTGCCCAATCGAAGGCTTTGAGATGGATAAAACGATTGACGTCCTTGATAAGCACTTTGGAATTGACCCCCATAATTATAAGCCTGCAGTAATGTTAGCTTTTGGTTATAGAGCAGATGGTCCGATGTTTCCCAAAACTCGAAGAGATATGAAGGATATCGTAAGTTGGTACTGATTTAGTTTTTTGGAGTTTTATCATGCATTCACAAAGTATGATTAAAGAAAGTGGTTTTGAGTCCATAAACTACGGGTTTAATAATACATTTTCTCAAAATCGCTTAAGCATAGGCTTAGTGGTTCCGCTGGAATCATATAAAAGCCCGGTGCCAAACATGACTAGGCATATTGAGAGACTCCAACTGGTCGAACAATTAGGTTTTTCAGCAGTTTGGTTAAGAGATGTTCCATTTAATGTTCCTTCTTTTGGAGATGCGGGACAGATGTTCGACCCATTTGTCTATCTTGGGTTAATTGCAGCTAAAACTGATCGCATTGCTTTAGGTGTAGCGAGCATTGTTTTGCCATTGCGTCACCCGGCTCATGTTGCCAAAGCAGCAGCAAGTGTTGATGTGTTATCTAATGGCAGGCTTATTCTTGGAGTGGCTTCTGGTGATCGACCTGAGGAATACCCGGCGCTAAATCAAATCTTTGAAGATCGTGGTGACCGGTTTCGTGATAGCTTTGAATATATTAATCGAATGTGGGAAAACGCTTCCTCATTTAATAACCGCTATGGTAATCCCTATGGTGGTATGGATATGCTGCCCAAACCGGTTTATGGAAAATTACCGTTGCTTATAACTGGGGGCAGCCAGCAAGAACCCGAATGGATAGCTAAAAACGGCGATGGATGGATAACATATCCGCGTAATATTGATACGCAATCACAAATTATTAATGGCTGGAGAGAAAGAATAGCCTTTGCTGGACTTGCAGACAAACCAGCAATGCAGTCTTTATATGTTGATCTTGTCGAGGACGATGAGGCTAAGCCTAAGCCGATTCACTTGGGATTTAGTCTTGGAATAAAAGCATTACGTGACTATTTAAATCAATTGGAAAAAATAGGTATTAATCATGTAGCAATCAACCTTCGATTTAATAGAGGAGATGTTGAAAAAACTATAAATCGAATTGGTAAAGAGCTAGTGCCTGAGTTTGCTTATTGAGATTTACATCATGCAAAAGAAAATATTAATTACGGGTTCAACTGATGGTATTGGTCTAGAAACAGCAAAAATGCTCGTTTCGAAGGGACATTTTGTTTTACTTCATGGTCGAAATTCAGAAAAGCTAAAAAAAGCAAAAGAATTAATTTTAAAAGATATCGGTGATGGAAAAATTGAAACTTATCTGGCTGATTTGTCGCGCTTAAATGAAGTTGAACAACTCGCTAGTAATGTATCTGAGCATCATGATTATCTTGATGTACTAATTAACAATGCTGGTATATTGATGACGCCAAATACCATTACCGAAGATGGATATGATATTCGTTTTGTCGTAAATACATTTGCACCTTATTTATTAACAAAAAAATTATTGCCAAGATTGAATGCATCTTCCAGGGTGATTAACTTGTCGTCGGCTGCCCAAAGTTCGGTAGATCTAGATGCTTTGATGGGAAAAAAGAAATTAGCTGATATGGAAGCTTATGCGCAAAGCAAACTAGCTATAACTATGTGGTCAAAAGCCTTGGCAAAATCACTTCAAGACACTGGGCCAATTTTCGTGGCCGTTAACCCTGGTTCATTGTTAGGTACTAAAATGGTTAAAGAAGGCTTTGGTATGGCAGGAAAAGATATTCAGATAGGAGCTAAGATACTTGTGCGTGCAGCTTTATCAGATGAATTTTCAAAGTCTACTGGTAAATATTATGACAACGATTCACAGCAGTTTGCTCCTCCCCATCGAGATGTAGATAACGCACAAAAAGTTCAAAGTGTCGTTAATAATATTGAGAATATGATTGTTAATCTTGCTCCATAAAGGTGTATGAATATGAAAATTAAATTTACTTCAGTGATCTTATCTATATTTATATCTATATCTATTAATTCTGCTTTTGCAGATGGAAATATTGAAGTTGTACCAGCTTCTAAGGTTATTTGGGAACAACTTAATCCTGCGCGAGGAGATAAAAGCCCACTAGCTGGGACGCTCTGGGGAGATCGTAAGGGTACTGTTGCGACAGGCTTTTTAGCCAAGTTTGTAGATGGTTTTTCGTCTCCACCACATATTCACCCAGAAACTTATCGAGCGGTGGTTATTAGTGGCCATATTCACAATGATGACCCTGATGCTGCAAAAATGTGGATGCCTGAAGGTTCTTTCTGGACACAGCCTAAAGGCGAAGTACATATTACTGCAGCCAAAGGTAGCAACAATATTGCACTCGTTGAAATTGACAAGTCACCATATCTAGTTC
Organism: uncultured Gammaproteobacteria bacterium; assembly: GCA_937926265.1. Lineage (GTDB taxonomy): Bacteria > Pseudomonadota > Gammaproteobacteria > Chromatiales > Chromatiaceae > JABDQZ01. The sequence goes on along the minus strand of CALAZS010000014.1, from coordinate 429 downwards.
GTTCATTTAAAGATGCTTATGATAGTGGTGAAAAGCCGATCAATGTTGTACCTAATAACCTTGTATGGGTTGATTTTCCAAAGGTGTCAGATTCAACCAATGGTATAAAGATCGCATATCTTTGGGGCAATCTTGAGGACGGAAAATCTAATGGAACTTTCATTAAACTTCCTGCAGCCTTTAAGGGAAATATACATAGCCTAGGAGAAACCTTTCGTGCAGTGGTGGTAAAAGGGCTGCTTCAGTACCAAGGAACTGAAATTAAAACTTTGGAGCCAGGCAGCTATTTTGGCACAACAAAGGGTGAAGCTACACATCAAGTCTCGTCTCATGAAAAGAATGATACTGTTCTCTACATTCGAACAAATGGCAAATTTGAAATCATTCCAGCTCAATCATAGTAAAAGTTAGGGGATGACTGCTTTATAC
>CALAZS010000013.1 GCA_937926265.1 uncultured Gammaproteobacteria bacterium | reverse complement strand
CAAAACCGGTATTTGGAAGATTTAGCGTATCCTTGTAGTTGCTCATTGACTGCTTTGATAACAAATTGAAAACATTGATAAATAGCCTGCCATTCTAACTGTAATTTCGATTTCATCACACCATATTTCACTGCTGGCTTAATGGACTGGTTTTCTTCAGGACGTTCAAGCCATCCATGGTCACTTGACTTCGGGCATCCATGCCCTCAGACACCTGAGAAAACCAGTCCATCAACCCAGCTATGAAGTGAGTAGGTTGATCGGCGTATAGTGTATTTTTCAACGGAGTAAAGACTGGGCTTAACCTAGTGTCTTTTTCTGGCGTCCGAGGACAGGAAGTCCGAGGTCGAACGATACATGGATGTACTTGAGTGTCCAGCAAAAGACACTAGGTTACGGCTAGTCTATATAAACACTATTGAGCAAGCAGCTCTCGCGCCTGACGTGCATCATCATCAATGCGCTGCTTGAGAGAGTCAAAAGAATCAAAATTCATTTCCGGCCGTATATGACTGACAAACTCAACCTGGACATGTTCACCGTAAACTTCGCGGTCAAAATCAAAAATGTAAACCTCAAGTAGGTAATGATCATCGTTTTCAACCACCGGACGATTACCAATACTGGCAACACCGTTTAATCCGTCATCGCCACTCAGGCCAAAAACCCTGACCGCAAAAACGCCCAACAAAGGACTAAGGTTCCGCTTCAGTTCGATATTGATAGTTGGATAACCAATCCTTCTGCCCTGTTTATGACCATGGGCAACCCTGCCACACATTACGTAGGGGCGTCCCAGACATTTTTCCGCCTGGTAAAAATCTCCGTCTTTAAGATGTTCGCGAACCCTGGTGCTGCTATAGCGACCTTCGTCATCGGCTATGGTGTGCAGGTTTTCAACTCCAAACCCAAATGATTTACCAGCCTCCTGCAGCGTAGCAAAATTTCCACCCCGGTTTTTACCGAAACAAAAATCATCACCCACGTAAAGATGCTGAATCTGTAAACCATCAATAAGAATTTGACGGATAAAATCCCCGGCTTCCAACCCTGCAAAGCTCTGCGAAAATCGAATCACCAGAACCTGTTCGATGTTGCTGTCTTTTAATGCCTGAAGTTTTTCCGATAACCTGGTCAGCCTGGCCGGCGCTTTATCGGGTGCAAAAAACTCCAGTGGCTGAGGTTCAAAAATCATTACCGTGGAACTTGCCTCAAGCTGGCGGGCCTTTTCCACAACTGCGGACAACACTGCCTGGTGGCCAAGATGTACTCCATCAAAATTCCCGATGGTCAATACGGTGTTCTGATGATGCGCCCTGATGTTGTGAAGTCCACGAATGATTTGCATTTGTCTAGTTTACTGGACAATTTATTCAGGGGCGATGACGAAAATGGTGCATACGCACACCGAATATATAAAGTACAGAAAAATAAGTGATAGCCCCTGCAGTAATCAAGCCCGCCAGATATAAGGCTTTATCCAGGCGTTGCTGTCCAAGCCAGAATTCCTGCGCAGGATTGAGCATGACAATCGCGACAACCATTAACAGACTGGCAATCAGAATGCGTGACAGAATCCAGCCCCAACCTTCACAGGGAGTGTAAACACCCTCGCGGCGCAGACCGCGATATAAAAGCCAGGCATTGAGAATTGCCGCCAGGGAAGTTGCCAGGGCCAGCCCGGCATGTTTTAAGGGCATGACAAAAATAAGATTCATAACCATATTCGCAACCATCGCGATAACCGCGATACGAACCGGTGTCCTGGTATCCTGTCGGGAGTAAAACCCGGGGGCCAGCACTTTAATCAGCATGAAACCGATTAACCCGAGACTGTAGGCCCACAAACTGTAGGTGGCCATTGTTACATCGTGCGCATCAAACACACCGGATTGAAACAGGGTGGCAATCATTGGCTGGGCCAGCAACGCCAGACCCACAGCTGATGGCACTCCCAGTATCAGCAGCAGGCGCAGCCCCCAGTCAAGCATGTCGTTAAAAGCCCGGCTTGATTGTTGTGCATGGCTTTTGGACAGCCCCGGTAGAACCACTGTACCAAGCGCAACAGCAAGAATACCGAGAGGAAACTCCATCAAACGGTCTGAATAATACAGCCAGGAAATCGAACCACTGACCAGGAAAGAAGCAATCATGGTGTCAATCAGAAGGTTCAACTGGGTAACGGAAACACCAAACAGCGCAGGCCCCATCAGTTTGAGAATCCGCTTCACACCTTCGTCATTTCTGACCACCTTAAAGCGTGGAAGCATTTTAATCTGGTTGAGAAAAGGCAACTGGAAAACAAACTGGGTAATCCCTGCAATCAGAACTCCCCAGGCCAGTGCCATAATCGGTTCATCCATGTTTGGTGAGAGCCACAAAGCGCATCCGATCATCACCAGGTTCAGCAGAACTGGCGTGAATGCCGGCACTCCAAAGCGACCATGGGTATTCAAAATACCGCCGGCAAAAGCTGTCAGAGAAATGAACAGCAGGTAAGGAAAAGTCAAACGCAGCATATCAGTGGCCAGCGCCTGCTTGACCGGTTCGTCATAAAACCCGGGGGCAAAAATCATGACCAGAACCGGGGCCCCGATAACGCCGATGAAACTGATAACAAGCAGCACCAGGCCAAGAGTACCCGCCACATGATCCACAAAAGTTTTGAGATCCTTATAATCGCGGTTGGCTTTATATTCGCTTAAAACCGGTACAAAAGCGGTGGCAAACGCACCTTCAGCAAACAGACGGCGCAAAAAATTCGGAATTTTGAAAGCGACGAAGAAAGCATCGGTGTTGCCGCTGGCCCCAAAAACGTTGGCAAATACCATGTCCCTGACAAAACCGAGGACGCGGGACAACATGGTATTGCTACCAACCTTGGAAACAGATTTAACGAGAGAAGACAATTATTACACCGCTATATTTTTTGTCTTTTTTACCATATCAAGGACCAGACACACAGAAATTTTCCAGTTAGAGCCTGATAAAACCTGATAAAATTGGATTTTCGATATTGACAAGCCTGACTCAATGGTTCAAAATCGCGCGTCTTTGAATTTACAGAATTATTTAGCAGGAGTGCCTTGTGGCAAATTCAGCACAGGCTCGTAAAAGAGCAAAACAAGCAGAGAAAAGTCGTCAGCGTAACACTTCACAACGTAGTGCTTTTCGCACCAGCATCAAGAAAGTTGTTTACGCCATTGAAGCCGGTGACAAAGAAGCTGCAACCAATGCTTACACTGCCGCTATCTCAATGATCGACAGCACTGCAAGTAAAGGCTTGATCCACAAGAATAAAGCAGCGCGTCATAAAAGCAGGCTGAATGCTCAAATTCGTGCCATGTGATTGCTTTTCTTGCTAGCAATACAAAAAACCGGCTTTAAGCCGGTTTTTTTATGCCTGAAGAATTTGAAAAGCAACTATGCTTTTCCTTTTATTCTCTGGCAAAGTTATTCTCTTGCTAGGTTATTCCTCAGGCAAGGCGAAAATGCGCACAGTTGGGGAGTTTACAGGTAGTAAAGGTCATACCAGAACCAGGTTATCACGATGAATCAACTCTACATCATCAACATAACCCAGGATGGCTTTAATCTGGTCTGACGATTTACCGACAATTTTCTGGGCATCAGTTGAACCGTAATTAACCAGCCCCCGGGCGATTTCATAGCCGTTGTAATCCACGCAGGAAACCACTTCACCACGATTGAATACGCCACTTACAGAAATCACGCCAACCGGCAGCAGGCTTTTGCCAGATGTTTTCAAAACATTAACCGCACCATCATCAAGTACCAGGTGACCTTTGACCTGCAGATGACTTGCCAGCCATTGTTTCCTGGCAGCATCCGGATTCTGGCTGGAAACCAGCAAAGTACCAACACTATCGCCATCAGCGATTTTTTTAAGGCCGTTTTCGAGCGCACCTGAAGCAATAATGGTCGCCGTACCCGAGCGTGCGGCAATGCGCGCTGCCCTGAGCTTGGTTTGCATGCCTCCCCTGCCCAGCGTTCCTGTTCCCTGACCGGCCATTCGATCAAGAGATTCATCCATCGCTTCAGCCTCATCGATTAATTTTGCTGAACTGTCAGTTCGTGGATCGGCGGTATACAGTCCATCCTGGTCAGTTAATAAAATAAGAAGGTCTGCCTGAACCAGGTTGGCAACCAATGCCGCAAGCGTATCGTTATCACCGAAACGTAATTCTTCGTTTGCCACTGCATCGTTTTCATTGACTACCGGCACCACCCCCATACCCAACAAGGTCCTGAGAGTACTGCGGGCATTAAGATAGCGACGTCGGTTAGTCAGGTCATCATGGGTTAACAGCACCTGGGCAGTGTGCATATCCCGTTTGGCAAAACAGGTTTCCCAGGCCTTCACCAGACCCATCTGGCCGATAGCGGCAACCGCCTGTAATTCATGCAGTGCCGTTGGACGCTGGGCAATACCTATGCGGCACATACCTTCAGCAACAGCACCCGAGGAAACCAGTACAAGTTCATTGCCCCGCTTTACCCACTCCGCGAGCTGATCCACCCAGCCGGAAAAGGCTTCGCGATCAAGTCCCTGTCCATTGCCGGTGAGCATGGCGCTGCCGATCTTAACGACCCAGCGTTTGGTGTTTGGTATGTCTTTGCGTTCAAACATAAATGGAATGAATAAATTTCGTACTTACCTGTAGATTAACTCAGCGGATTATAAGGCGAGTCGTCAATTTCTTCCTGTTCCGGCTGCATTTCTTCAGTTTTTAATTGTTCCAGTTTATCCATCAGGTCGAAAACCATTTGCCTTGTTCCTTCACCGGTCATTGAGGAAATATCATACACCGGTTGCTGCCAGTTGAGAGCTTCCAGCAATTGTTTCTTTCTGAGTTCAAAATCTTCTTCAAGCACCAGGTCTTTTTTAGTCAGTACCAGCCAACGTTCGCGATCAGCCAGTTCACCACCGTATTTTTCCACCTCGGCAATAATTCGTTTAACGTCACCGGCCAAATCATGTTCTTCATCCATTGGCGCCATATCCACCAGGTGCAGTAATAAACGCGTTCTTGATAAGTGCTTCAGAAACTGAATACCCAGCCCGGCACCTTCGGCGGCCCCTTCGATTACGCCTGGAATATCAGCGATGACAAAGCTGCGGTTATCATCAACCCTGACAACACCAAGATTGGGGTATAGCGTGGTAAACGGATAATCGGCGACTTTGGGACGGGCACTGGAAACCTTGCTGATCAGGCTGGACTTGCCAGCATTCGGTAATCCAAGCAGTCCAACATCAGCTAACAGAATCAATTCCAGTTTGAGTTCGCGGCGTTCACCTTCTGTGCCATGGGTAGCCTGTCTGGGCGCACGGTTGGTACTGCTTTTAAAACGGGTATTGCCAATGCCATGAAACCCGCCTTTGGCAACCAGCAGACGCTGTTCGTGCTCAACCAGTTCACCCAGCATTTCGTCGGTTTCAACATCTGTCACCCGGGTTCCCAGCGGTACCTGGATTTCAACATCAGCACCTTTGTGACCGGTCATCTGACGGCCCATGCCATTTTCACCGCGCTCGGCTTTGTGGGTACGCTTGTGACGGAAATCCACCAGGGTATTCAATCCGGAATTGGCAACCAGCCAGACACTGCCACCATCACCGCCATCTCCACCGTCGGGACCACCCTTGGGGATGTATTTTTCGCGACGAAAGCTGACGCAGCCGTTTCCACCATCCCCGGCTATCACTTTGATTATCACTTCGTCGACAAATTTCATTTCTCTAACTCATTGTTTCGAAACTGTGGATATTCTCT
>CALAZS010000012.1 GCA_937926265.1 uncultured Gammaproteobacteria bacterium | reverse complement strand
ATCTTAACTATTTTATTGAAACCACTTTCAATTATCCGACGATGGCCGAGGCTTATCGTGTGGCAGCTTTAAATGGTATAAACCGAAACTTTTAAACAGCTGTGAAAATGACGGTCATTCCTGTGCAAGTGGGAATCCGTGTTATTTTTTATATGAGATCCAGCCCCAATTAATCAAAATACAAGTTAAAATGAAAACTGTTTTTTCAATATTAGAATCACCATCACACCCGGTTCTCAGCCACCTGTATAACTCACTGGGTTATACTGAGCATCGCTTTACAGCCATGCGTAAAGCCATCAGCGCGCTTAAAAAAACAAAACCCGATTATGTGGTTGCAGATTTTTTATATGGCTATGGTAATAATTACGCCGGAGTGAATGTCAGTAATCTCGATGTGTTTTTACACAGTCTGCAGAAATATGCACCGCAAGCCAAAGTGATTGTGCTGACAAGTAAAGACGAACAGCAGTACATTGAAAAGCTCGCCAACCTGTTTGCTTTACACGCGGTTTTGACTTATCCGGTAGATGAAACTGCCTTGAAAGAATTTATCCAGTAATATTCCATTAAGTAATACTCCATTCTGTACTCCAGCAAACTAATTCCATGACTGACATTAAAACCATAGAGCTTTTCATTGCGCCGGGCTGCCCGCATTGTCCCAATATGATAAAGATGACCAGTGAAATGGTTAAAAAAGGCGATATTGCCAGGCTGGAAATTATTAACATTGCTGAAGCTGGAGAGCTTGCCGCCCAGGCAGGTATCCGTTCGGTGCCGACATTTCGCATCAAGGACGTTGTACTCACAGGTGTGCATCAGCCATCAGAATTACTGCAGTGGTTTAAAAAAGGCGATTCCAAAGCCAGTCAAATTGATTATTACAACCAGGCTTTTGAGCAGGGTCAGCTGGATGACATTATTTCCAGGCTTGAACGGGAACCCGGTAAATTATCCTTACTGCTTTCAATGTCAGCTGATCTTGAAACCCCATTAACATCCCGGATTGGCATAAGTGCCGTTTTTGAACATTTTTCCGGTTCTCAGCCACTCAAGGATCTTTCTGATGAAATCTGCAGGTTGGCTGAATCAGAACACGAGAGTGTGCGTGTTGATATGGCTCACTTTCTGGGTTTAACGCAGTTTGAAAAAAATCTACCTTGCCTGGAAAAACTCCTTAAAGACGAGTTTGAAGATGTCAGGGAAACAGCTGAAGATGCGATTGAAATGATTCAGGAAAATTTGTGACATTTTCTGGAGCCGATCGGCTCATCAGGATAAAATCCGTTAACTATTTTTGATTGAAGTTCTCTTATGACAGTTCGTACCCGATTTGCTCCGAGTCCCACGGGGTATCTTCACGTTGGCGGTGCCCGCACAGCGCTGTTCTCCTGGCTATATGCCAGAAAGCACGGAGGAAAATTTGTCCTGCGTATTGAAGATACCGACCTGGAACGTTCTACCGAAGAATCCGTTAATGCCATTCTCGAAGGCATGACCTGGCTGGGTCTTGAGTATGAAGAAGGTCCGTTTTTCCAGACCCATCGTTTTGACCAGTACAACCAGGCTATCGATCAGCTACTCGATAAAGGCCTGGCTTACCGCTGTAATTGCTCAAAGGAGAGACTGGACAAACTGCGTGAGGAGCAAATGCAGAACAAACAAAAGCCGCGTTATGACGGTCATTGCCGTAATGCCTCGGTCAGCGTTGATGAGCCTCACGTGGTGCGTTTTAAAAACCCGGTTGAGGGTTCAGTCGTCATAGACGACATGGTCAAGGGTAAAATTGTTGTCTCAAACAATGAACTGGATGACCTGATTATCCGGCGCACAGATGGTTCTCCAACCTATAACCTGACAGTTGTTATTGACGATGCCGATATGAAAATCTCCCATGTTATTCGTGGCGATGATCATATCAATAACACCCCCCGCCAGATCAACCTGCTCAATGCACTGGGTTTGCCGGTACCAAAATATGCCCATCTTCCGATGATTCTCGGTGATGATGGTGCCAGGCTTTCAAAGCGTCACGGTGCTGTCAGCGTCATGCAGTACATGGAAGATGGTTACCTGCCTGAAGCCCTGTTGAACTATCTTGTCAGGCTTGGATGGTCACACGGCGACCAGGAGCTGTTTTCAGTGGATGAAATGATCCAGTTGTTTGAACTTGAAGATGTTAATAAAGCAGCATCCGCCTTTAATACGGAAAAGCTCAACTGGATTAACCAGCAGTATATAAAAAGTGCAGATTCTGAACGTATAGCGCATTTGCTTTCCTTCCATCTGGGAGAACTGGGTATTGATCCTTCGGAAGGCGCGAACCTGGTTGAGGTCATTGAAGCCCAGCGGGAAAGGGCGCAGACACTTAAGGAATTGGCACAAATAAGTGCTTTTTATTACCGAGACTTTGATGAATTTAATGAAAAGGCGGCCAAGAAAGCTTTCAAGGAAGCGGCCATTGAGCCTTTATCTACAGTGAAAAATGAAATTGCCAGTATTGTTGACTGGAACCGCGAGAACCTGCACAAGGCAATAGAAAATACCGTGGCGCAACTTGATATCGGTTTTGGCAAGGTTGGTATGCCTTTAAGAACAGCGGTTACCGGTGGTGCGCCATCACCTGATCTTGATCTGACTCTTTACCTGGTTGGCAAACAAGCATGCTTACGTCGCATTGATCAGGCGATAGAGGAAATAAAAAACAGAATATGAACACCGAAACAAAAACACCAACCAACTTCATACGCCAGCTCATCGACAAGGACCTGGAATCAGGAAAGCACCAGTCCATTGCTACTCGTTTTCCTCCAGAGCCCAATGGTTACCTGCATATAGGCCACGCCAAATCGATTGTGTTGAACTTTGGTATTGCTGCTGACTACAAAGGCACCTGTAACCTGCGATTTGATGACACCAACCCCCACAAGGAAAATATAGAGTTCGTCAACGCCATTCAGGAAGACGTCAAGTGGCTTGGCTATGACTGGGAAGACCGCCTTTATTATGCATCAGATTATTTTGAAAAACTCTACGGGTTTGCAGTTGAACTTGTTAAGGCCGGTAAAGCCTACGTTTGTGACTTAAACGCAGAGCAGGTCAGGGAGTATCGCGGAACATTAACCGAGGCCGGCAAAAACAGCCCGTATCGAGACCGCTCAATTGAAGAAAACCTCGAACTGCTGGAAAAGATGCGAGCCGGTGAATTTGAAGATGGCACCAGAACCCTGCGCGCCAAAATCGACATGGCATCACCGAATATCAATATGCGTGACCCGGCTCTGTACCGTATCCGTCATGGTGTGATACATCACCAGACTGGAGAAAGCTGGTGTATGTACCCTATGTATGATTTCACTCATCCGATTTCAGACGCATTGGAAGGTATCACGCATTCGCTCTGTACACTGGAGTTTGAAGACCATCGCCCACTGTATGACTGGATACTTGATAACATTTCGATTGATTGTCATCCACAGCAAATCGAGTTCTCACGCCTTAACCTGCAGTACACGGTCGTCAGTAAACGTAAATTAACCGAACTGGTTACCGACAACCATGTTGCCGGCTGGGACGATCCCAGGATGCCAACCCTGGCCGGTTTGAGAAGACGTGGCTTCACACCTGCGTCGATTCGAGAGTTTTGTCATCGCATTGGCGTTACCAAGGCAGATAACTCGGTGGAAATGGGTATGCTGGAAAGCTGTATCCGTGAAGACCTGGATGCCAATGCGCCTCGCAGAATGGCTGTCATCGATCCGTTGAAAGTGACTATTACCAATTACCCCGAGGGGCCAACTGGAAAGAAGGTTGAGACCCTGACAGCAGGTAATCATCCAAAAGATGAGAGTTTCGGTGAGCGTGAAATTTATCTGACCCGGGAAATCTGGATTGATAAGGCTGATTTCAGGGAAGAAGCCAACAGGAAGTACAAACGCCTGGTTACTGGTGGTGAAGTACGTTTAAGGAACGCCTACGTGATTCGTGCTGATGAAGTTATCAAGGATGACAATGGTGAAATCATCGAGCTTAAATGCACCTATGATCCGGATACCCTGGGTGCAAACCCCGAAGGTAGAAAGGTCAGGGGGGTTATCCATTGGGTTTCAGCTTCTGAAGGCGTGCCTGCTGAAATTCGTTTGTATGACCGTTTGTTCAATCACCCTGCGCCAGATTCAGATAAAACCGTCAGTGACTGGAAAGAGCACATTAACCCGGAATCTCTGGTTGTTAAAACGGATTGCATGGTGGAAAAAAGCCTGGCTAATGTCGAAGCCGGGGAAACTTTCCAATTTGAAAGGGAAGGCTATTTCTGTCGTGATAAAGATACCAGTAACGGCAAAATCGTCTTCAATCGTGTTGTTACTTTACGGGACTCCTGGGCGAAAATTGAGCAGGGCGGCAGCACCTAATTTGATCAAAAAATTACTGGACAGTGGCATCAAGTTCCCCTATTATTTGCGCCTCTTTTGCGAGGCACAAGTTCCGCAAAATCCCGGTTTAAGGGGCTATAGCTCAGCTGGGAGAGCGCAACACTGGCAGTGTTGAGGTCAGCGGTTCGATCCCGCTTAGCTCCACCAAACAATACAACGGATTGACGAAGACCGTACCAAATTTGTCCCCTTCGTCTAGAGGCCTAGGACATCGCCCTTTCACGGCGACGACAGGGGTTCGACTCCCCTAGGGGACGCCATTTAAAGCCTAAGTTTTACAAAAGCTTAGCAACAAAGAACCCGCTCACAAGGCGGGTTTTTTATTGCCTGTACGGACAAATAGTTTTTTTAATCACAAAATAAATAACCGCCCTTCTGTTTTCTATCTCTTTGAATTTAGCAATAAATCTATCCTGAAATAGGGTTAGATTAAATGCAAATATTGGAATAAACGGGTCAATATTGAGCGCAACTCGACAGTATTAGTGATTTGACTTAACCGAAATAGTTTTAATAAAGAGGGATTTGAAATCTTGAATATGTTAGCTAACATATCTATAATTACTGTATCAGGAGAACTTTATGACAACCAAGCAAGTTAGCTCTACAGATTTTCAAAACCATGCCGGTCAATATATTGATGAGGCAGGCAAAGAGGATGTCTTAATCACACGTTATAAACGACCGTTTCGTGTCCTCATCGATTATGAGGAATATGAACGCCTGAAATCTTACGACACGCGCCGTGTCTATTATCCGCATGAATTAAGTGACGAGCAAAAAGCGCTTTTTGACCAAGGCTTCCAAGGGCGAGAAACTCCCGAAATTGATCATCTGCTTGATTGATGTCATTTGTACCAGAACCAGGGCAGGTGATTCGCTACGACTTTCTTTGGCATGAGGAAGGTCAGCAAGGTTTTATTCATGGACGTAAGGACCGACCAAGCGCCATTATCATCGTAACCGAACCTGATGAAACGGGGGAAAGTCAGGTCTATTTATGCCCGATTACCCATACCCCGGTTAGCGGTTACGAAACCGGTATTGAAATTCCGCCGAAACTTGCCAGGCATCTTGGTCTTGATGAGCAAGCCAGTTGGGTAAAAACACACGAGGTCAATATTGTTTCCTGGCCGAAAGATTTGGTTCCTTATGGAGTGTCTCAAGCCAAACCTGGGCAATGGATTTATGGCATGATGCCTAAGAAATTCACTGAACAAATATTCAACCAGGTGAAAGAAAACTTCACGAATAAACAGCTATTGGCTTTAAAAAGAGAATAGAAATTCATAAATGATTTTCTGTTTCGAGGAACCGAGAATTTAACAGCGACTACCGTTAACTGATCTTGGGCATATGAGCTTGGTTGAGGATAAAGA
>CALAZS010000011.1 GCA_937926265.1 uncultured Gammaproteobacteria bacterium | reverse complement strand
TGCAGCCTGTTTATCATTTAAGTAGCATGCAATTTTAGCGGTTGGTTCAATAGTTTCGATGATCTCTTGGGCATCTTTATATGCATCCTCTCGAGCCTGCGTGCTGGTAAGCGAATAGCCGACAAATGAGATAACCAGTCCGGTTAAACCAACAACCAGTAATAACGAAACAGAAATATGGGTAACCAGGCTATTACGAAATGAAATTGTTGCCATTTACTGATTTGCCTTGATCCTGAAAACAACTTTCAAATCTTCGGTTATTTCATTAACAGGAACATACCCAATTGCTCCGAGGTTGTCCCGGATGGTTTGCCTGATCTCTTCAATGGAATCCATTTGCCGGGGCGGTGAACCCTGACCGGAAAAAATCAGTCTTGCCCAGTAAGAATTAATTTCAGATAAATCCTTATCCATTAAATGTTTGTAAAAACTTAGCTTGACCGGATTGGTTCCGATTAAATCCAAAGGCAGTACTGAATTTTGTCCCAGCTTTTTTTTACGGCCCATGTAAAGGTTTATTACCTCTGACTGGGAGAGTTGCTTCACGTCGTTTAAAGGGTTAACCACAACTGCCAAATCCTGTGCCTGAGCAGTAGCACATAACAACATCGTAAGTGGCAAACAAAGCCATCGAATCAATATTGAAAGATTTTTGCCCATGGTCATCATGACTAGAAAACCATGTCCAGAGTAACACTTATGATCATATTCTCCCCATCCCAGGAAGAAATATCATCACCTGAACCCCATAAAAGCAGCGTATCTGTTTTACTTTCAACAAAATCTGCCTGGAATTTCAACGCCATGTTTTCCTTAAAATCGTACCTGGCGCCAAATCCGACAGTGGTTTGATCAACCTGACCACCACCCAAGGCTGAAGCTATTAACGCGTCAGTAGGAGGCCCAAGGCCTGAAGTTACCGTAGGCTTGTCTGATTCTGAGGCTGACAATAACAGATAGGGTGTCCAGTCATTTAACTTGTAGCCAAGACTAAAATAAGCTGTTTTGTTATCTGAAACGATAATGTTTTCACTATCGATATATCCAAGCGCAAACTGACTTCTCCATGGGCCTTTATCGTAAGCGACACCCAAACTGTAATACCTGAAAGTTTTACCATCCAGCTGAAAAGAATTCGCATAGTCTGGGCGGTTTATCAATTCAAAAAAATTAACTAATTGATCTACAGTGGGATCCTGGTCATTAAGTTCCTGCTCTGAAATAACGAATTTGTAGGTCCAGTTGATGTCCTGATATTGCGCTAAAAAGCCGTAAACCGGTGAATCTGAAAGATCCAGTTGATTACCACCAAAGGCTGGAAATTTTTGATGTCCAACACCTGCAAAACCTTTGAGTTTTAAAAGGCCATCCCCCATCGGTATATAGTGACTGAAATCCAGCCCATCAAATGACGAGATATTTAATTGTCCATAGTAATCTACTGGCGGCCTTACCCAAAGATAGGAATAACCAATATCACGTGAATCTGAACGAAAGAAAATGTCCAGCCCGAGGCGACCAAGTCGAAGATCCCAATCACTTTCGGGACTGAACTTTAGATAGGCCCAGGTAATATTTGGAGTATAGGTGTCATCATATCGATACTTACTAACGACTTGAAGTCCAGCATGAAGGTTTTCATTCGCCTGATAATTTAGCTGCAGGCCAACACGGGAATCCATGTTGAAGGTAACATCATCTTCAAGCCCTTCGGGAGGTTGGGCGATACTGCGCAAATAAATGGCATTGTCGTCATCATTGTACGCGGCACCAACCGTAGCAAAGCCATTTAAGGTAAGTTTTTCAGATAGGCTTATTGCGTAAAGGTTGATAGAAAATACATACAGAAAAGCAAATAGATATATTTTCATTGGTCATACTTTTATAAATTTTGACTAGTCTCTGAATTTTTCATAGATATCCAGAACTTGATCTTTATTAACTACCAAAGCATCAATTATCTCAGGATCAAACTGTTTACCGGAAGCTTCTTTCATAAAGTCAAATGCCTGATCATAGGTCCAGGCATCTTTGTAACAACGTTTACTACACAGGGCATCAAATACATCAGCAACTGCTGTGATTCGCCCTTCGATGCTGATAGCCTCTCCGCTAACACCATTGGGGTAGCCGTTACCATTCCAATGTTCATGATGATCCCTGGCAACGAGACTGGCTAATTGAATGACCTTTTTTTTGGAATTGCATAACATGCGATAGCCTTCATCAGCATGGGTTTTCATTATTTCCCATTCATCAGCATCAAGCTTTCCGGGTTTGTTTAAGATGGCATCAGGAATGGCAATTTTCCCGATATCATGCAGCGGTGAAGCCCACTTAATCAACTCTGCTTGTTTAGAGTCCATTCCAATTTTTAGAGCCAGCAATTCAGACAATTCGGAAACCCTGGTAATATGGTTGCCTGTTTCCTTCGAACGGGTTTCAACGGCCCCTCCGAGCAGGTAAACCATTTCCCACTGGGCTTCCTCAATCTCGTTATTAAGCATGATATTTTCAAAAGCAATCATGGCATTGTGACAAAAGACGGAGGCCAGTTTTTTTTGCAAATCAGTAAAATCTGCAAGGTTGCCACTTAGCGCCAAAATATAATGCTCTTTGTCCTTGCCAACATGCGATGCGATGAAATAACGCTCGTCATGATAGATATTAAATTTACTGTTATTTGAAAAAATATTATCAAGCAGATTTTGCGGAATAGCTGATTTAGCCTGACCATTTTTGTCCGGATCAAAATCTCCCAGACCCGCTATCACTTGCAATTCATGCTCCTTTTCAAAAGCAGCCATAGCATGATCAATTTTCACCAGGGCTGCATCATCACCAAACTCAAACAGTGAAGCGATTTGCATCATGACACCTGTGGCAAAATCCTTAATGTATGGGTTTTCAAATATCTTCGCTGTCGATTGGAGTACTTTTTCCAGGCCTACCCTGGTTTTTTCCTGGTTAACAATAAACTCATAGGTTTTTAAACAGGAATACATCAGCGTCGTAAGCTTGGTACGCGTCAGTTCGGTTTTTTCCTTGTAATCATTGATATCGTACTTTTCAATGACCTCCTCTTCCGGTGCCTGTCCAGGTTGACCTGTTCTAAGCACGATACGCGTGAAAACATTGTTATTGGCACGAATATCTTTAACCAGTTCCAGACCCGCAGTTTCTGTTTCCATGACTACATCAAGTAAACACACTGCAATATCATTGTGCTGCTCAAAGAGTTTTTTTCCTTCTGCTGCACTGTAAGCACTCAGAAATTCAAGCGGCCTGCCAAGGTATTCATAACGCCCAAGTGCCATTCTGGTCACTTGATGGATTTGGTCTTCATCATCGATGACAGCCACTTTCCAGGGTTTGAGCATATCAATTTCAGATGAGTCTTCATCATCCTCGATAAACTCGAATTCATCATCATTCTCAGACATCAAAGAATTTTCTCCGGCAACTCAATATTGATATGGCAACCCTGGTCAGGTTCACTTTGACAGTCAATCTTGCCCTTAAGTTTTTGTGTTACAAGATTAAAGACAATATGCATACCCAGACCAGTGCCTCCAGCACCTCTTTTAGTAGTAAAAAAAGGATCAAACACTTTCTGCAGGTTTTCCTGGCTCATGCCAAGCCCAAAATCAGAGTAGTCTAACAAGAATTTATTACCACTTTGTTGCAGTTTTATTTTGATCTTACCCGGTATTTTACCTTCATCGTAACCATGCTTGATGGAATTGGTCACCAGGTTGGTCACAATTTGGGCTAAAGCCCCTGGAAACGTTGTGATTTCCAGGTTTTCAGGAAACTCTGTTTCGACCTCGACCTGGGTATGTTTCCATTTCGGCCTTAAGCTGCTGAGCACATCATTGAGGTAGTCGGCAAGGTCAATGGTTCTTATATCTTCAATGGACTGGTCGACTGCAACCTGCTTAAAATTTTTAATCAGTTCTGCCGATCTGAAGAGGTTGATTTCCAGGATTTTCACCCCCTCCAAAATCTGATCTGTGAAATGTTTTAGTTGAGATTTTTTTATCTTGTTTTCATTCAACTGAGTGCTAAATGTCTTAGCCTCTTCGGATAAGTGAGATGCTGCCGTTATACTGACACCCAATGGAGTATTTATTTCATGAGCTACGCCGCTGACAAGACTTCCCAATGCTGCCATTTTTTCTGACTTTATCAAGTCTGTCTGGGCAGACTCCAATTCAAATGTTCTCTTTTTGACTCTTTCTTCAAGATGCTCATTCTGTTCCTCAATGATTTTCATCATCCTGTTATTCGAGGCTACAAAAAAACCCAGGATTCCAATGAAAACCAGGTTAACCAATCCAATAACAATACTTAGAATGTGTAAATTTGATGCAGCTTCACCGGAAACAGTCAAAGTATCAATAAAATTGTTATAACTAAAATGACGAAATGCTTTTATTTGATGCTGCAGTATCACCAGTTCTGCATTCATGCGGTCAGAAGACAATTCTGAAAAGTTTTGCATGCCCTCAAGCATTCTGGTAGATACATCTTTGCTTATTTTAGAGTAAAGTTTGAGTTGGTCTATCAGCTCAGTAACCTGTTTTTGAAGTGATGGATAAACCTTCAGACTCTCCAGTGACTCGACTGTGTCTGAAACGAGTCGGTCGGCTTCTTCGATCAGTTCAGTTTCTGCGGTAATTACAGCTTGAAGATAGAGGTCCTTGACTCTATCAATACGAACAATATTGGCATCAATGTTTTCAAGAATTGGAAAGTGTTGATCTTTAATACTATCCAGACGCTTTTGATTACTAGACGACGTTTCAAGACTGAACCATTGAAAGATAAGAAAAAAAACAATGGCGACCAGAAGAATCCAATGGTAATTCTTTATTCTTTTCAACTTATTTTTCCTGATCAAACCATTTAGTAATAATGATAATTACACATTTTTGAAAACCAATACGTTAATAATGTAACAAAAGCAACCGATAAAATAATCTTTTCATATAATATGATTCTTCAAAAGTTGTTTTTTAGAAAAGAAAACCAAAGCTGACTAGAAAGGCTAGAGACTGAGAAGTGTGACATTCGGTCGCTAGGCAACATCGGTCAAAGGATAACCAAGACCAAATATCTGTTTTACAGCTTTAATTTTAATTCTTGAGGATAATGTTTTGCACTCATAAGACACTTTTCTTTCAGTCATTTTATCTAACAGATTTATGTCCAGGGAATAAGTGGCGATTAAATGCAATATCTATAGATAGCAAGTGCATATCCCTTGGATAGCCTAATATGGAAACCCGTCTGATATTTCTAAAAATTAAGATTTTTCCTACAAAATATAGAAATGAACATTTTAATTGGTATCAATCAGGCAGTTATAGCCTTGTTCGTGATTGCTTATCTATATCAGATGTATCAAAATATTTATGGTAAGAATAACCTAACCGAAAATCTGTCTGAGTCTAAATTTTCGGATTAATCCTACAGACAAATTTCAATACAAAGAATAATCTAAAACGGTTGCATCGGGATGCAGGAAGCATTGTGACAAGGATAAGGAATTAGGAACTTCATCTCTAAGTTAGTGCTTCGATTCAGACTTCTGTTTCGAGGTTTTTTATTTTACTTCCAAAAATCTATTTTGCCTTTTTTCTCAAGGTAAGCTCTGATAAATCGTCTGACCTCCCGGGCAGCAACAGAAAATATATGTTATCGATGGAAATGCTTTAGAAATAAAAAGCCGGACATTGATACATGCTGTCCGGCTGAATATTCATTGATTTCAGGAAGGTTGAACCCCTCCAGGGTTTT
>CALAZS010000010.1 GCA_937926265.1 uncultured Gammaproteobacteria bacterium | reverse complement strand
ACATGACACGGTCAACGCCACACATCTGCTGCATGTCCCGCATTTTTTCAGTCATAATGGTTTGCAGTGGGTTGGACTTGGCAGCGGTTTTTTTGGAGACCTTTTTCCCAATGACTTTCCCAGCCACTTTTTCAGTTGTTTTTGCCGTAGGGGTTTGGGTTGATATTGTCGGTTTTTTATCCAGTGATTCGACTTTTTCGATTTGATCGTTAATTTTTTCTGAAATGGCTTTTATGCTGGTATCAGGTTTAGCCTGTTTAGGTTTGGCTTCAGCTTTAGGTTTCGGCTCAGAAACTGCTTCAGGTGCCTGTTTAGATTCTGGTTCAGATTCTGGCTCTGGTTCAGCTTTAATTGGTGCTTCAAAGAAAAGGCAAAAGGCAGGCTGCGGTAAGTCTCTGCCATGAATTTGTCTTGCAGTTTCTGCTGCCAGTTGATGCAGGCTATTTTCAAAGCGTTCTGTTGGTGTTTCGGTCTGTTCCTGCCAGAATTCAAGCAGTGCCTTGTAGTCTTCAGAATGCCAGTTGAATGAAGTTTGCCTGGCAATTTCGGTTGCAGTGATCATTGTCATCGCCAGGGAATTGCTTTCATCGTATGGCGACAGGGCCTCTTGAAGGTCATCCGGTAATTTCAAATCCCTGGCAATTCCCAGTCCCAGTCCGCGCATCGACAGATCAAGCAGGGATCCGGGAACAGTATTGCTACCTATGCCTTTCAGGCTCTTGTAACTGGCAATCACATCCGGCTGGTTGGTCCAGAGTAATACTTCGGCAAGGTTTATCAGCTTGATGTTTTTGGTACTTTCCGCCGGGTTGGGTAAGCGTGACTGAATTGCCATGGCATTGAAATACTGGCTGGCATGCATGGACTGGCTATAGAGGCTTTTGAGATGTTTCTGCGCTTCTTCTGAAAGCGATGAGAAATGGACAAGTTCTTCACCAATTGTGAGTGTCCGAGGCACGCCATTCATCGAAATGGCATGTTCAACCGATGCAACCGGATCGCGACCTGCTGGCAGTGAGCTGTTGATGCTGCGAAACATTGCCAGGGTAAAACCGATGTCAGAACGGATAATTTCTGCCAGGTGCTGGTGCGTAGTATTCTGCTGTTCACTGACCTTTTTGAATTGCTCAAGCGTGGCATCAAGTACCGGTAACTTGCCTTTAACGAGCTTTGCCTGCAGGGAGATTAGATCAGTAGACATAATTGCTTGTATTGCTTATATAGTCAGGCCAATGTGTTGTGGAAATCGAAATACTAACATACGCGGGGCACTGTTTGTGGTGCTGCAGTGGTGTTAGAATTCCAGCATTAATCTTTAAATTCAATGAGAACAATCAAGAGGAAATCTCATGGCAGGTCATAGTAAGTGGGCCAATATTAAGCATAAAAAAGCTGCCAACGATAAAAAACGTGGAAAAATCTGGAGTAAACTGATTAGGGAAGTCACTATTGCCGCCAAAGAAGGTGGTGGTGATATCAATGCCAATCCCCGTCTCAGGCTGGCTGTAGACAAGGCCAAACAGGCCAATATGCCGAATGACACAATCGACCGGGCAGTAAAACGCGGTGCCGGCGGTGCAGAGGGTGAGGATTATGATGAACTGCGTTATGAGGGTTATGGTCCGGGTGGTACGGCGATTATCGTTGACTGTTTAACAGACAACCGTAACCGTACAGCTTCTGAAGTCAGGCATGCTTTTACCAAGCATGGCGGTAACCTCGGAACAGATGGTTCAGTTTCGTACATGTTTACCAAGCAGGGCGTTATCAGTTATGCCCCGGGTTGTGATGAGGATGCCGTGATGGAAGCTGCCCTCGAAGCCGGCGCTGAAGATGTAATCACTAATGATGATGGGTCTGTCGATGTCATAACCGAGCCGGACATCCTGTCAGATGTGAAAGATTCCATGGCTGCCGGCGGTCTTGATCCTGATAATTCCGAAGTAACTTTTTCAGCTTCGACCAGTGCTGAGTTGGACCAGAATGATGCTGAAAAATTACTGAAAATGATTGATACACTCGAAGACCTGGATGATGTGCAGGAAGTTTATTCCAATGCTGACATTTCAGATGAGATCATGCAGGCACTGGAAGGCTGACAGGGCTTAAAATTGCTGAGAATCACTTGATAAGAATCCCTTGATAAGAATTTTAGGCATAGACCCGGGCTCCAGGATTACCGGCTACGCCATCATAGAAGGTGATGGTGTCAGTCATGTGCATGTTACACATGGCTGTATCAAAACCAAACAGGATAATTTTCCAGCAAGACTGGGTGAGATTTTTGCCGGTATCGCTACAGTGATCAGCGAATTTTCTCCCGATGAAGTGGCGATTGAGGATGTATTCGTTTCCAAAAATGCCTCCTCTGCACTGAAACTGGGACAGGCCAGGGGGGCAGCCATTTGTGCCGCTGTTCAGGCGGGCTGTAACGTGTTTGAATACACACCAAGAGCCGTAAAACAATCGATTGTTGGAAAAGGCTCAGCCGAAAAAGAACAAGTACAACACATGGTAAAAATCATGTTGAATCTCAAGGAAAAAATTCAGATTGATGCGTCAGATGCCCTCGGAATTGCACTGACCCATGCCCATATACGTTCAACCAAAATGCGACTTCAAGGTGGAAAATACAGGTGATAGGGCGTTTAAGAGGTGAGATCGTTACCAAGCAGCCACCTGTTCTGATGCTCGACGTGCAAGGCGTTGGCTATGAAATCGAGGCGCCGATGTCGACTTTCTACAATCTACCGGATGTCGGCCAATCAACCGTACTTTTTACTCATCTGCTGGTGCGTGACGATGCTCATATTCTGTTTGGCTTTGCCACTGAATCAGAACGTCTTCTTTTCAGAACCCTTCTCAAGGTTAATGGCGTCGGTGCCAAGATGGCCCTGGTAATTCTCTCGGGCATGTCACTGGATGAATTTGCTCTGTGTGTGCAGTCAGATAATGTTTCGGCGCTGGTGAAATTGCCCGGCATAGGTAAGAAAACTGCTGAAAGACTGATTATCGAAATGCGTGACCGTCTAGATAAAATGGATGTTTCCCCGGCAGTCGATATCAGGCAGCCACAAAAAACCGACAATATTTCAAGCCAGGCATCTCCGGTGGCAGATGCCGTCAGTGCTTTGATTGCTCTGGGTTACAAACCCAACGATGCCAGTCGCATGGTAAGAAATGTCGATGCAGAAGGCTTAAGCAGTGAAGAAATTATCCGAGCCGCACTGCAGTCAGTGACGACTAAATAAATGACAGAAGAACGCATTATTTCAGCTGATTTGGCAGAAAATGACGAGGCTGCCGTTGACCGCGCCATCCGTCCGAAATCCCTGCAGGATTATGTTGGCCAGCCTTCTGTGCGGGAGCAGATGGAAATTTTCATTCCAGCTGCGCGCACCCGCAATGAAGCGCTTGATCATGTGCTGATTTTCGGGCCGCCCGGTCTGGGTAAAACCACCCTGGCCCATATTATCGCCAATGAAATGCAGGTCAGCATGCGCCAGACTTCCGGGCCGGTTCTTGAAAAACCCGGTGACCTGGCTGCATTGCTTACCAACCTTGAACCGCACGATGTGCTGTTCATTGATGAGATACATCGCTTAAGTCCGGTGGTCGAAGAAGTGCTTTACCCGGCGATGGAAGATTACCAGTTGGATATCATGATTGGTGAAGGTCCTGCAGCCCGTTCCATCAAGGTTGACCTGCCGCCTTTTACACTGGTCGGGGCAACCACCCGGGCGGGCTTACTGACATCTCCGCTGCGAGATCGTTTTGGTATCGTGCAGCGGCTTGAGTTTTATAATCATACGGACCTGACGCATATCGTGCAGAGAGCTGCCAGTATTCTGAATATCAACATGGACAAGTCCGGTGCTGAAGAAGTGGCCAGGCGATCACGAGGAACGCCGCGAATTGCCAACCGTCTGCTGCGACGTGTGCGTGACTATGCCGAGGTCAAAGCCAATGGTGAAGTGTCTGTCGAAGTGGCAGATGCCGCACTTTCAATGCTTAAAGTTGATCGGGCCGGATTTGATCATATGGACAGAAAGTTATTGTTAACACTGATGGAAAAGTTTGATGGTGGACCGGTTGGTATCGACAGCCTGGCTGCAGCGATCAGTGAAGAACGCGGTACACTTGAAGATGTTCTTGAGCCTTACCTGATTCAGCAGGGCTTTTTAATCAGGACACCGCGTGGGCGTGTGGCTACCCGCATGGCTTATGAACATTTTGGCTTGCCGCCGAAAGAGTCAGCATTGGGCCGAATTGGGAGTCATCCTGGAAGCCAAAGCAGCCTCACTCAAGATATATTCGATGTTGATTGAATATAGAAATTAAACGTGACGATTGAACTTGTTGATTTGAAAAGGTCCAATAATTTTATGGAAATTTGCTATCTCGACAAAAAGGCGAGATCTTAATGAACACCCAAACACACATCCAAATAAAAGCCCAAATAAAAACCCATATAAAAACAGGTTTCAAATTGTGATCGAGTTCCTTTGGCCAGTGCGAGTATATTATGAAGATACCGACTCCGGAGGCGTTGTATATTATGCGAACTATTTAAAGTTCATGGAGCGCGCCAGAACCGAGTTTCTTCGAGAGCTTGGATTTGAACAGGACCATTTGGCAAGCCAGGGAATTATCTTTGCTGTTCACCGGGCTGAAGTCGATTACATAATTCCTGCAAGATTTAACGATGCCTTGCTGGTCAGTGCGAAAATAAAGCAACAGAAAAAAGTCAGCCTGACTTTTGAGCAGGAAGTCAGAAAAGAAAGTGGCGAAGTGTGCAGTCGCGGAGTGATAAAAATAGTGTGTCTTGACCCTGAAAGCTTTAAACCGGTAGCAATGCCGGCAGATATTTTAAAGGCCTTGAATAATGACTAGTGATCTTTCGTTTCTAAGCCTGGTGCTCAATGCCAGTCCATTGGTGCAGGCGGTAATGGCAACACTGGTGCTTGCCTCGGTGTTTTCCTGGGCCATGATTGTTGACCGTTCCCGCATCCTGAAAAAGGCGCGGCAGGAAGCTGATGAGTTTGAGGATGACTTCTGGTCAGGCGGGGACCTTGGCGAACTCTATCGCCGTATTGAGCGCAAAGATGACTTTTTCGGATTATCGGCCGTTTTCCATGCCGGCTTTCGAGAATATGCCCGCTTGCAGGAAAACAAGGGAATGGATCCAAATACCATGGTTGAAGGTGCGCGCCGTGCCATGCGGGTGGCAATGAACCGTGAGATGGATGACCTTGAAAATCACCTTTCTCAGTTGGCTACGATTGGCTCAACCAGTCCTTATGTTGGTTTGTTTGGAACGGTGTGGGGCATCATGAATGCATTCCATGCCCTTGGTAACGTTAAGCAGGCAACCTTAAACCTGGTTGCCCCCGGTATTGCCGAAGCACTTATTGCCACGGCAATGGGACTGTTCGCGGCGATTCCGGCCGTTGTTGCTTACAACCGTTTTTCAAATGATGTCACCAGAATGGAAAACAGGTTCGAGGATTTTGTTGAAGAGTTTTCGAATATACTTCAGCGACAGGCTTTTCTAAAAAAATGAAATTTCTGCAATTAATCTTTTCCTCTCATGCTGTGTTGAAACTGTGCTCGGTTCGTCATTTACTATTTGTAAAATCCTCACCTGTGCGCATTTTCGCCTTGCCTGAGAAAAAAACCTCAACTGCAGAATATTCATTTTGCGTTTTTAATAATGTCATTCCTGCGAAAGCAGGAATCCATATGCGAAACTGATGCAATAAACGAATAATGGCCCGAAAACAAAAAACCCGTCGACCAATGGCTGAAATCAATGTAGTGCCTTACATTGACGTCATGCTGGTGTTGCTGGTGATTTTCATGATTACGGCCCCCCTGTTAACCCAGGGTGTCAAGGTAGAACTGCCCCAGGCTGAAGCAGAGCCTATTGAAGAAGACAGCAAACGCCCATTGGTGGTTTCCATTAACAGTGAAGGTGGTTTTTTCATCACCTACGATGATGATCGTACCCAGGCTGTTGATGAAGAAGATATGCTCAATAAAACAGCCGCAATCATCACCACCAATAAAAATATACCGGTACTGGTAAAAGGCGATAAAAATGTACCTTATGGCCGTGTTGTTGAAGCCATGGTGATTTTACAGGAAGCAGGTGCGCCATCCGTTGGCCTGATTACTGAGTCACCTGAAAACTAAGCAGCATGTGGCAGTTGATTAAAGAAAATCCCGTGGCATTTATGCTGTCGGCAGCAGTGCATGTCGTGGTGGTCGTGTTGATGGTGATAGGGGTTGACTGGCGTGAGCCACCAAAAAAAATCGTTAACAAAGTTGATGTGGTAAAGGCCCGTGTGGTTGACAACTCAGAGTTGCAGGCTGAAATCAACAAGCAGAAAGAACTGGAAAAACAAAAAAAACAACAGGAACAAAAACGTTTAGCTGAAAAGAAACGCCTGGCTGACCAGGAGAAAAAGCGCAAGGCTGCAGAACAAAAAGCCAGGGAAGAAAAAAAGAAAAAACAGGAAGCTCAAAAGAAAGCTGAGGCCCAAAAGAAAGCAGAAGAGAAAAAACGCAAGGCGGAGCTGGAAAAGAAACGTAAAGCTGAAGCCAAAAAGAAAGCTGAAGCTAAAAAGGAAGCCGAAGAAAAGGCCAAGGCTGAGGCAGAGAGAAAGAAACGGGAAAAAGCTGCCAAAGAGAAGGCTGCCAAAGAAAAGGCTGCCAAAGAAAAGGCAGCCAGAGAAAAAGCCGCCAAAGAGAAGGCAGCTAGGGAAAAAGCAGCCAGGGAACGTGAAATTGCAGAACAACTCGCTGCTGAAGCGGCAGCTAGAGAGCAGGCATCAGCAATGTTTGCCATCAGGCAGAGAGTGCAGCAAAGCTGGCTCAGGCCACCCGGAAGCCCAGAAGGATTAAAATGTACAGTTCGAGTGCGATTGATACCTTCAGGTGTTGTTGGTAGTGTGTCGATAGTTAAGTCTAGCGGTAACGGTGCTTTCGATCGTTCTGTAGAACAGGCGATATACAAAGCCGAACCACTCCCGGTACCAAAGGGATCGGCTTTTGAAAACTTTAGAGAAATTACGTTTATTTTTGACCCGAAAGAAAATTAAGACATACCTGATGGGGTTGCCGGATATGTGGTCGAGGAAGTTTTTTTAGATGAAAAGTGTTTTTGGATTATTAGTCTCGATGATGTTGATTTGCCTGTTACCTTTCAAGGTATCAGCGAATCTGGTTATCGAAATCACTCAGGGAGCTGAAGGTGCATTGCCGGTTGCTGTCGTACCATTTAAATGGACAGGCCCTGCTGCTGAACTGCCACTTCATGATGTTGGCAAGATTATCAGCGATGACCTGGAACGTTCAGGTCGTTTCAGTCCCTTAACAGAAGACAAGATGCTCTCAAGGCCTTCATCCAATGATACCGTCGATTTTCGTGACTGGCGGGTGATTGGCATTGAAAACCTGGTGGTGGGTCTGGTTCAGCCAAACAGTACCGGTGGCTACCTGATCAATTTCAAACTCTACGACGTTTACCGGGGTGAGCAGATCACCGGTTTCAGTGTGCCAACCACGGCGCGTAGTCTTCGCACCACGGCTCACCAGATAGCTGACACCATCTATGAAACCTTAACCGGTGAAAAAGGAGCCTTCGCCACCCGCATCGCTTATGTCACTTCAATTAAAAAAGGTGGACAGAAAACCATTGCACTGAAAATTGCAGATGCGGATGGCTACAACCCGGAAACCATTGTCGAATCCAAAGAACCGATTATGTCACCGGCATGGTCACCTGATGGACAGAAGCTGGCCTATGTTTCTTTTGAAAAAAGACAGCCTGCCATTT
The DNA here is from genome assembly GCA_937926265.1 of uncultured Gammaproteobacteria bacterium. GTDB lineage: Bacteria > Pseudomonadota > Gammaproteobacteria > Chromatiales > Chromatiaceae > JABDQZ01. The sequence goes on along the minus strand of CALAZS010000010.1, from coordinate 18,085 downwards.
ACATCCAGGAAGTTTATACCGGTCGTCGTGTGAAAATAACTTCATTCAAAGGTATCAACGGCGCACCTGCCTGGTCACCGGACGGTCGCAACCTGGCGATGACGCTTTCAAAAGATGGCAATCCCGATATATACGTGATGAACCTGAATACAAAGAAATTACGTAAATTAAGTAAGCACTGGGGTATTGATACGGAACCGGCCTGGTCGCCCGATGGCAAATACATTGTTTTTACATCAGACCGCTCCGGGCTGCCCCAGGTTTACCGGGTACCGGTTTCTGGCGGTTCGCCAGAACGCCTGACATATGAAGGTGAGTCCAATGCAAGGGCATCCTATTCACCCGATGGCAAAAGCCTGGTAATGGTAACCAGAATCAATGGCAACTATCGCATTGCGGCGCAGGAACTGGCTAACAGACAATTCCGGGTGTTAACCAATGGCAAATTAGATGAATCCCCCAGTTTCGCTCCGAACGGTAGCATGATAATTTATTCAACCACGACACGAGGCAACACCGAATTATCAGCGGTTTCGTTTGATGGGCGGGTTCGCCAGAGACTGGCATTACAATCAGGTGATGTAAGAGAACCGGTCTGGTCACCAAGATTACAATAACAGGAGAGAAGGATATGAAATTTAAAGCTATGCACTGGGTGTTGATACTCACGGCAGTACTGTTTTTTTCAGGTTGTGAATCCATGATGAAAAGCGGGGATTCATCTGCAGATGGCGCAACGGTTTCAGAGGGTGATGGCAGTGCCTCCACTTCCGGTGCCAGCCGCTACGGTGACTGGTCAGGTAACCCATTGGATAATCCCAACAGTCCTCTTTATACGAAAGTGATTTACTTCGACTTTGATACCAGTGACATTCGTTCAGAATTTTATGAAGTGCTGCGTGCCCACTCTGAATACCTGGTGGCAAACCCGCAGGTAAGCCTGACAATCGAAGGTCATTGTGATGAGCGTGGAACACGTGAATACAACATTGGCCTGGGCGAACGTCGTGCCATGACGATCAAACGTTTCTTTGAAGCGGAAGGCGTTGAAGGCAGCCGTATCAACACCATAAGTTACGGTGAAGAGCGTCCTGCAGATGATGGTCATGGAGAAGCATCATGGTCGATGAATCGTCGCGGTGAGCTGCTGTATTAATCATAAATTATTAAGTTCATGAAGTTTCAAAAACGTTATAAGACAATTGTTTCGGCTGCGATGATGGCGGCCTTGTTGCCGCTGTCATCAGTTTCAGCCCAGTCACTCGATAACCGGGTAGACAGACTGGAACGACGCATCAGCCAGTTAACCGAACTGATGTTGCAGGTTGAAACATTAAAACGTGAGAACAGCCAGCTGCGCGGACAGATTGAACTGCAGTCTCATTCTATTGAAGACCTGAAACGTCGCCAAAGAGATTTATACATCGATATCGACCAAAGGCTGACAAACATGCAGCAGGGTGCTCCAGCTTCGGCTTCACCTGGTTCAGTACAATCAACTTCATCATCTGGTTCAACATCATCTGTACCAGTGGCTACAGCAACTCAATCAAGTCAAACAATTCCGCCACCTCAACAGGCGTCTGCAACCTATTCTCCTGTGCAGCAGCAAACGTCCATTACATCGCAGGCACAAAAGGATTATGACAAGGCTTACAAGCTACTGGTAAGTCCTGAAAAAAGGTATGCTGATGCCAGCAAGGCTTTCGGTAAATTCTTAAAGCAGCATCCGCAAAGCCCCCTGGCAGATAATGCCCAGTACTGGTTGGCGGAAGCTAATTATGTGCTACAGAAAAACGATACTGCACTGGCTGAATTCAACAAGCTAATCAAGCAGTATCCATCGAGTCCCAAGGTACCGGGTGCCTTGCTAAAATCAGGTTATATCTATCACTCAACCGGTAAAACCAGTGAGGCCAGGAATATGTTAAACCAGGTGATTACACAGTTTCCTGGTAGCTCTGAAGCAAGTCTGGCTAAAAAACGTTTACAACGTATAGCTTCAGGTAACTGATTCTTACCAGTTTTCTCATGTCCTACAAACTGCTGATCAAGGAAATATTTTATTCTTTGCAGGGTGAAAGCAGCCTTGTTGGTATTCCAACTGTATTTGTTCGTCTATCCGGTTGTCCATTGAGATGTGATTATTGCGATACCGCTTATGCATTCAAAGGCGGGGATCATATGAGCGGGGAAGAAATCCTTTCCAGGGTAAAAAGTTTCAATAGCCAGTATGTTTGTGTTACCGGTGGTGAGCCTTTGGCCCAAAAAGATGCAATCTTTTTGTTAAAGGATTTATGCGATGAAGGATATAAAGTCTCACTTGAAACCAGTGGAGCAATTGATATCTCCGGCGTTGACTCAAGGGTAACCAGGGTTGTGGATGTCAAAACACCGGCATCAGGCGAAATGGAAAAAAATCGTTACGAGAACTTTGACCTGCTCAAGGAGGATGATCAGCTGAAATTCGTTATTTGTGATAACGATGATTACCAATGGTCGAAGCAAATGCTCAGTGAATATGCTCTTACGGGCAAGTGTGAGGTGCTGTTCTCACCGGTTGAGGGAGATATGTCGGCTACTCAGCTTGCGGACTGGATTATCGCCGATCAGTTAAATGTAAGAATGCAGGTGCAGTTGCATAAATTACTCTGGGGCGGTGGCGAAGGGCGCTAAAGTGATATGAATAGTGTTACGAATGATTTTGGCAAAAGGGCGGTGGTACTACTTTCAGGTGGTCTGGATTCAGCCACGGTGCTGGCAATTGCCAGGTCTGAAGGTTATGAGTGCTATGCGTTAAGCCTCGATTATGGTCAGCGCCATAACACCGAGCTAAATGCTGCGCGTAAAATAGCTATAAACATGCAGGTGGCATCGCACCAGGTGATTAACCTGGATCTGCGCAAGTTCGGTGGCTCAGCGCTTACCGATGACAGTATCGCCGTACCTACGGAAATGTCCGATGATATTCCGGTGACTTATGTGCCGGCACGTAACACCATATTTTTGTCATTGGCACTGGCCTGGGCGGAAACGCTGGAAGCCAGGGATATTTTTGTGGGCGTTAATGCGGTCGACTACTCGGGATACCCGGATTGTCGCCCGGAATACATAAAATCTTTTGAAGATATGGCTAATTTGGCGACCAGGGCCGGTGTTGAGGGCGACAGGTTTTCCATTAAGGCGCCGCTCATTCAGATGACCAAATCTGACATTATTCAGACAGGTTCCAGGCTGGGCGTAGATTACGCCTTAACCATATCCTGCTACCAGGCAGATGGGCAGGGCAGGGCCTGCGGAGAGTGTGATTCATGCCGGTTACGCAGACAGGGTTTTGAGCAGGCGAATGTTCAGGATCCCACAGTTTATCAGGACTAATTTGGGTATTGAATAAGGGCGATTCTAATGTATAATTCCGCTTCTTTTTGGGGCCGTTAGCTCAGTCGGTAGAGCAGTGGATTTTTAATCCATTGGTCATAGGTTCGAATCCTATACGGCCCACCATATTCCTAATGATGGGGATAAGGCTAATAAAACCTTCTCCCCATCATTATTCCTCACTATATCGACAATTATTTCACCACTATTCGTTTAATCGTTATGTGATGTGATTATCTATATTGTTTCAATAATGGTTTAAAATACTGTATTTCCCATTCGATTCATCTTTGTTGTTTTCCTTCCTGGGAAAAACAAAATGCATCGGAACCACAACATCAAATGTTTTTGCAAAATATCTTATCTCGGTAAATCACAATTGTTTTAAAAGGGCCACGATTTCAGCAGGTTCCATGCGTTGTGTGTAATCTGCATTGACGAAATCGGCAACAATGATGTTATCCGGGCCAACAATATAAGTAGCTGGTACAGGCAGGTTAAAACTGTCATCTCCATTGAAAGCAGGAATATCCAGGCCGGCACCAAGATAAATTGGACGAAGTTCTTCGGCTAGACGGAAAACTAGTCCCAGTTGCTCGCTTACTTTATTTCCTTGGTCGCTAAGTATTTCTATACTGATTTCATGTCTGCTGGCTGTGTCTTGAGCATGATCAGGGGTTTCTGGTGCCATGCCTACCAAGCGGGCCCCGGCCGCCTCGATATTAGGTAATGCCTCGGCTAATGCTTTCATTTCAAAATTACAGTACGGGCACCAACCGCCACGATAGATGTTCAGAACTACCAGGGAATCTGATAGAAAGTCTGAGAAGCGGCGCATTTCTCCATGCTGGTTGGGTAAGCTGAAGTCAGGCATTTTATCGCCAGTACGTAATGCGCGATTCTCAATGCCGGTCTCTTTCAATTCAGCCGTTGTTCTTGCCATGGTGGCAAGAACTTCTGCAGGCATTTTTTCTTTCTTGTCAGCATTATATTCATCAATTACGGCTTTGAGGTTGGGCATAAAGTGTCTCCAAAATTTTTCTCATATCTGTTAGACCTTGTCTTTGCCTAATTTATTTCAGACTGGTTTATTTCTAATAGTTTTATGTAAGAAAGCAGGGTAAGCCGCTGCCTATAATTTACAGCAGCAAGAGGAAAAAGCTGCAGTAGTTGAAAAAAGTGATAAGTCTGCCTGATCGAAAACGGACAGTTTTTACTCGATACGCTATATTTTGCTTCATGGAACTTGAAAAAAAATTAAAAGGTTATTATTTAACAGCATTATTCAGTGTGGTCTTTGCTGTTGTAGGCTTTTCATATAATGCGTGGCGACTGGAAGTTTCTGAGGATAATTCAAATATACGAACAGCTTCGTTTGAAGTGCTTAAGCAATTAGCCGAGTTAGAACAGATAATATTTACCAGGCATTATGATAGAGATATTCAAAAAGGTAATCCCCGAATAGGATGGGTTAAGGTCGGTCTCGTTCTCGATTTGAGTATGCTTATTAGCCCAAAGGTTAATTTAAAAGCGGAAAATTTAAGAGAAGACTGGAAAAATAACTGGGCTTTAATTGCTTTTGAACAAGGAGCAGTAGATACGCTTTCAAATTCAATTGATCTAGTTCGGAATGAGATTAAAATTGTACTCAGTCAACTTAAATAAAACTTTTCTTCATAATAGTTCAAAGCTGTAATTAAACTCTCGAAAGAAATACCAAAGACAAGGGGCGGTGTTTGCTCTGGGTAATAGCTATCGGGATATTGCTTCTCACATTGCTGATTTATATGGCCTGAACTTTTCAAATGCGACCATCAGTGCGATTACCGACAAACTCATATCTTAACTGAAACTAATAATATCTTGGTTTTTAGGTGATGCGCCGACATTAGCCTGTTAAAGTTGAATCATGGGTATTTCCAGATGGAATGACGACAGAACCATCAAAAATTCTTATTTTGTCTATAATGATAAAAAAGATGGTGAATCGTCATAGATACTCATAAAACCAAACAATTTTATCTTTTTCTGCATAAACAGATGCTGGTCATGCTGGGGCTCTCTTTAGGGCCGGGGCTGGGATATATTGTTTTGGGGTTCTTGAACAATGCCTTGGCTAAAGCAGTCATATGGTATCTGTTGTTGTCTATTGTATCTGCATGGGGTTATCAACTTTACAAGGCGTTTGATTTTGACAGAATGAGTCAAACTTCCCTGGAGGTCTGGTACAGGAAAACCACTTATTTCTATTATGTGATATTTTCACTTTGGTCTCTGGTTTTTATTCTTTTTGTTCCTTATGACGAAGCCAATCTACATTATGTTGCAATATTTACTCAGATAGGTGCTTCAGTTGTCGCTTCAACATTACTCTTTAGCGATAAAAAATTATTCGTTCCGATAATTTCGGTACTTATTTTTCCATTGGTTTTTTATTTTTCCCTGATCGGGGATTGGTATGGCTATATATTAACCATTTTTTCAATCGTCTTTTACGGTGTTTTGTATTACTCATCCTCAAGTAGTAACAAGTTACTCCATAAAACAAACTATCAGGCTTCACATGATCAATTAACGGGCTTGTATAACCGAAACTATTTCATAGATGTAATGCAGCAAGTGATTAATAGTCTCAGGGAACAAAGAGGCTATTGCAGCCTGTTATTGATAGATCTTGATCATTTCAAAACGATTAATGATTCTTTAGGTCATGATGTTGGTGATATTCTATTGCAGGAAGTGGCAAGGCGCATGAATGAGATCGTGCCATCAAGGTGCATTATAGCCCGAATGGGTGGTGATGAATTTATAGTTGTAGGCCGAATAAGTCATAGCTATGAAGAATGTTATAGCAATTCACTGGAAGTTTCCGAGGCATTACGGTCATCTCTTAAAGCCGAATACAAAATAGATAAGCATAATTTATATATCAGTGCCAGCATTGGTATCAGCATACTAAACGACCCTGATCAAAATGCTAACCAGTATATAAAAGAAGCTGATATTGCAATGTATGAGGTTAAAGATAAGGGGAGGGACGGGATAGTTGTATTTGGTGATGAAGTTGCAAAAAAAGTTGAACGTAACCTTGAGATAGAAAGGCTCTTACATCTGGGGCTCGTCAAAAATGAGTTTCAATTATATTTTCAGCCCCAGGTAGATAAAAATCATTCTATACAGGGATGCGAAGTTTTGCTTCGCTGGAACAGTCAGGAACTGGGTTGGGTGTCACCAGCTGAATTCATACCCATTGCAGAAAAAACTGGCGTAATTATTGATATTGGTAATTATGTTATTGAAGAAACCTTTAAAACCCTTCGAGAATGGAATGAAAATGACATCAGGTTAAACCAGATATCGATTAATGTCAGTATGAGGCAATTTTATCATTATGCATTTATTGAAGATGTTGAAAGCCTGAGTAAAAGGTATTTAACGAAAGAACTCATCTCAAACATTGTCTTTGAGTTAACTGAGAGTGTAATGGCAGATGAAATAGATTCATTGGTTAAAACCATGAATGCGCTGAAAAAAAATGGTTTCTGTTTTTCTATTGATGACTTTGGTACTGGCTATTCCTCATTAAGTTATTTAAGACAGGTTCCACTTGATGAAATCAAGATAGACCGCTCATTTATTCAAGAACTTACTGAAGATGCTAATAATCAGTCTATGGTTGAAATGATACTCAATTTATCCAAGGTCTTTGGTTTAAAAGTCGTTGCTGAAGGAATTGAAACTGTTGAGCAGGAGAATATTTTAGTCAAAAGCAATTGTGATCTGTTACAGGGGTATTTGTTTTCCAAGCCTTTAGATAAAAAGTCATTCGAGAGTTACTACCACGACCATCAAAATAATGCTGATACGTAATGGTTGATTGGTTTTAACCGTTCTCATAATCCTGTTATTCACAATCCAAACAGAAAAGTACCCGCATAGGGTCCTGGAATGTCATCGGTGGCGAGCGATGGATCAACCCCAGTCTAGAATTGCCTGGGTATGCGCTCCCTTTCATTATTTCGATACTGAATATGCCAAATTCTAAAGGTTCACCATATTTAATGATTTCTTCATTTATTCCGGAATTGATTTGGGCAATGCAATTGGCTTGATCGTTAGTGAGCCATTCGGTAAAAGTCGAAAAAATTATAATTAACATTTCAGTTAGTTTGATTAAATCTTTGAAATTCAATTACTTCAGAAAACATATGATGTACCCAGTAATCCCTGACATAGATTAGAGAAAAATTAACGAATTCATTTGCAGCTATATTTTTCAGATTTGATTTAAATTTCTCTAATTCTTGAATAGTTTCTTTATGCTCCACAGAATGGTTTTTCAAATCTGGGAAATTATGTTTTTCCAATATTATCTCTTCTTCTGCAAAATGATTTTCAGCCAGATAAATTACTTTTTGAAAAAAACCATCTAGTTGACTTACGTCTTTGAGCTGATAGGTTTCAATCAGTTTATTAAACTCATTGATGACTCGTTTATGAGATTCATCAATCTCCTCAAATCCAGAATTAAACGCTTCAAACCAGTGAATTGGAATTGTCAAAATGATACCTGCAGGGTTGTGATTATTACGGGTAAATAGAATCCTTTATCTTTAGTATGACCTTTGATCAAAAAGTAAAGGCTATAGTACTACCAGAAAATTTATGAGGAAATGATACGGTTCCGGCCGCTTTCTTTGGCTTTGTACAGCAATTTATCAGCAATAAGGAGTAATTCATCAAGATCATTGCTTTCTTGATTGCTTACAACACCGATTGATGTGGTCACCATGATGGTATGCTCCTCATCCTCAACTATCATTTCTTCAATAGCAAGCCTAAAGCGTTCTAATCGTTTAAGTACCAGCGAATCTGGTATTCCGGTGAATATAATGGCAAATTCTTCACCACCCAGACGGGCCGTTATTTGATCTCTAAAATGTTTTGCAAGTAATTCTGAAAACTCTATCAGCACCATATCGCCAACGTCATGACCATATGTATCATTTACCCTCTTGAAAAAATCTATATCCAGCATGGCTATGCTGATGGGTTTGTTGTCAGAATAGGCCTTTTCCACTAATTGTTGGCCATTTCCAAAAAAGGATCGACGGTTGAAAAGATTTGTCAGGAAATCGAAGTTTGCTGCTTTAAAATTTTCTTCTAGTAATTCAAGCATATCAAGGTTTTGATTAACTCTGGTGATAACTTCTTCAAAGTTTAGAGGTTTGTGAATGAAGTCGTTTGCACCATTTTTCAAAAAACTTGCAGTGGTACTTGATGCATGAGCTTCTGATATACCGATAATGGCGATTTTTTCCTTACCAAGCTTCTTTCTGACTGCCACGGTAAGTTCAACACCACTTTTTTCAGGCATATTAAAGTCAGTCAACATTAATTTGATATCAGAATTTTTTTGTAATTGTTGGATTGCATCCTTCGCATTATCAGCAGTCAATACTTGTAAACCATTTTGTTCGAGTAAATTTTTTAGAAGAACACGTATTGATTTAGAATCATCCACAATAAGGGTTTTAATTCTTTTGTTTTTTATCAACCTGCCGATTAGGTCAACCACATAACTATAAGCATTGATACTGTCTTTCAAAACATAATCTACTACGCCTTTGCTTAATATCTTTTCTCGTAATTCATCACCAAATTCACCGGTTAAAGCCACAGTAGGAATGTTATATTGATTTAGGGTATCTAAAATCTGATCATATTGAGCATCAGGAAGATTGAGATCCGCCAGGGCCACTAGATAATCATTGTTTTTTTCTATTAGTTTTTTGGCTTCTTTCAGAGTTGATGCTAAATGTACATCACATGGCCAGCGATCGCTGAGCATATTTTGAAGCATGACTCCAAGAGACTTTTGATCCTCAATGACAATGATTGGCTTTTCAGCACAGATTTGCGCGTTTTTAGAAGAACGTGATTTTTTTCGTACTATCGCCATCTTGTTGATATCGGCACAAGTCTAAAATACTTAAGAGAAAACTGAGAAAATATGTCTGCTGGTCAGAAGCTGATATTGCGTTGCACAAAATAATTGTCTGCTTTCAATGCTGATTGCTCAGTAACTTTCAAATATTAAATTAAATCAACATCAAGAACTGAAATTGGTTTTGATTTCCATTCCATACCAGTAAATTCAAGTTTAGCTATTGAAGCTAATGGATATGAAACGAGTTTGTCACCACCAACCATTACCATCAAAGCACCAATAGTGGCAATATCTCTCATGATAGCTGTTCTGGTAGTTTCTATGTCAGTCATAGTTTTGAATTTATAGGAATCTGTATTTCCATTGTTTAGGTGAATGATTAATTGATGCTCTTCAGCCATGACCGTTGTCCCCAGTGTTACAAGTGTGAAAAAACAAAACCCAGGCTTTGGATGGCCAGGATCTGCTTTAGGTGCATTGAACAACAACCTCAATGCCAATTCCGCTGATAAGTATGAACTGAATATTAATAAAGTACAGCCAGTAAATTTGTTATTGACCCAGGTTAATAAATTGTCAGGTCTCAAGTTTAGAGGGGTAGTGGTTCAATGGGGGGAGCCTCGTTATCATATGCGTGCTGTACCAAATATTCCGCCAATCAAGCCAGCGATGATTCTGGTAATGATGGTAGCCCTAATCATTAATTAGGGTGATAACGTCAAAGTCGCTTTGTAGTTAGACCGTCTCAAGCGGTAACTGAAATATGAAACTTGAACCTTTGGATTTTCCGATAGGTGGGCTTTTTACCCATATTGAACCTCGGTGTAGTTCAATGATTTCTTTTGATATTGGTAAACCCAATCCGGTACCCCCTGAGTTCGTCATCGTTTTTGTGCTTTGTACAAAAGAATCAAAAATTTTCTCCTGCTCGTCTTTAGGTACACCTATACCTTCATCCTCGATACTTACTTGAACATGTCTTCCAACAAGTTTGGTGGTCAATATTATTGTTCCATTTTCAGGACTGAACTTGATTGCATTTGACATTAAATTTGTTATTACCTGGGTTATCAAGGAAACATCAAGCTTAACTTTTATATCCTTGATACCAGATGTATCGATATTTAACCCGTGTTCTTTTAATAATCCAAATAGTGTACTAATCGTTTCATTAATAATTACGGATAGGTTAATTTCTTTTGGATTTAATTCCATTTTGCCAGCTTCCAACTTGGACAGGTCGAGTAAATCATTAAGAAGCGTTGTCAATCTGGTAGTGCTTACGTCAATATTTTCAAGAAAATGCCTTACTTTGGGGTCCAAATCCCTTTTCATTGCGATTCTTGTGAAACTATGGATAGCATGCATTGGTGTTCTTAATTCATGCGACATGTTTGCTAAAAAACGACTTTTCTCCTGGTTCGATTTTTCGGCTTCCAGTCTTGCCATTTCACGTTCTTTTTCGACTAACTTTCGTTCGGTAATATCAATGTGAGTGCCACTCATTATAAGTGGTTTACCAGATGCATCCCTTTCAGTAACTTTACCCCTGGCATTGATCCAGACCCACCAGCCTTGTTTATGAAGTAACCTGAATTCAACATCATAATAATCAGTCTCGTTTCCGAGATGAGATTGCAGTTTTTCATGTACCAATGGCTTGTCATCTTCATGAAGATTTTTTTCCCAGAAATCATAATCAACCGCTTCAATTTCACCCGGGGAATAACCAATCATTGATAACCACTTTTCATTGACGTCGACAATATTGGTTGTTAAATCCCAGGTCCAGGTTCCGGCATTAGTTCCCTCAATCACATTTTCAAGTTCATGAGTTCTTTCGTAAATAAGTTCCTGAAGTTTGGTTCTATGTGATTCAAGTTCTTTTTCGGTTCGACTGATATTTCGAATCAGTCTTTTTGTGAGAATTGTGGAAACAACACCCAGGATAAGTAATGTCGATAAGATGATTGTTGTCAGTAATTCTCTTATCCAATGTGCACCTTGGGCAAGAGTTCTGGAAAAATTAATTTCATGCTCAACCAATTGCGTATTGATTGTTTCAAGTTGGCTGATCAGGCTTTCGGTTTCTGATTTATTCTGGTTTGAAATGCTGAGAAAAAGCTTTTGTGCTACCTGCTCAAGCCTGTCAATCAGCTTGTCTGCCTCTTCCCATGTCGATATAGCATCACGGAAATATTTGATGTCATGAAAATAGATAAACAACCTGATCATCCCTGGTATGTCTTTAGGGTCATTACCACCCTGAAGAAATCCCTGAAATGCCATTTCCAGGTCCGGGCTTTCCTGTTGAAGAGCTTCCCTGGCGATTCGATCTCCCTGTGGTATAGCTATGTTTTGTTTAAAAAGTGAGATTTCCTCTCTTGATTTTGTTTGGATAAAGTGTTGTAAATGCTGTACTGCAAGCATATGGCCTTTAGCATACAAGCCTTCAGCTCTTACATAAGAGCGAACACTTGTCATGATTTCAGATTGAATAAAAGCTAATGTAATCAATACAACCAAAATCGTAATAAACTGGCTTACGATAATGATCAGGCTCTTATTTATTGAAAGTTTCGAAGTGCGCATTCATTAAATATCATCGAAATGATTACATTTACTGGATTAATTTTAAAATGTTTCAGATCTATTGTATTTAATGGGCTGGATAATAAATTGATATATATCAATTAAATAGACAATAACCTGTAATGAGTTTTGATCAATAAAAAAACTTTAGCAGCTGGGCCCGGACTTTTTCAGGTGATGGGCCTTGCCTGGCCGATGAAGAAATAAAAGCAATGGTTTAGCCCAGTATCAGCCCAGTATCAGCCCAGTATCAGTCTGGTTTCAGGGTTAGTCGTCAAAGATTGATTTTTCTAGTGCTTCATTCCCATTTTCGGCATTTTCATTTGTAATTTTTTTCCTATTGCCTGAATTTCCTGTGTTTCACCGTTTTCATATTCTAAAGTGATTCCAACAGGTTTCCCTTCGACAATTTCCTGCTTAAGCCCAATCAACATAACATGCAATCCACCTGGTTTAAGTATCGTCATGCCTTTTGCGGGTATGTCAATTTTTTCAATCTGCCGCATTCTCATCATGCCATCTTCATTGATATGAGTATGTAGCTCCACGATTTCTGCCGCTGAACTTTTAGCATTAACGATACTTTTAGTTGAATCAGTTACGTTGGTTAAGGTCATAAAAACTCCGGTATTCTTTTGCCCCGGTGGCACTGTACGCACATAACTGTCAGAAACCTGGACTGAAGAGTTTTGATTGTCTGAAGATTCAGCAAACGCATCTGAACTGAAGATCAGAACAAAGCCTATAAAAAAGCCCATCAAAAAGACAGCTAAACGACCAGGTAAAAAATCAGGCAAGAAAGATGCTGAAAAAATAGTTTGTTTATGTGGCTTATTCATTATTGGTACTCCTGATAATGATTAGTATTGTAATAATTTGCGAATTGATTCAATCATGACCATCGGGTCAGTTGCGTGTGGGAAGATTTCTGCGAGGTTGCCGTGTTTATCGACCAGGTATGTAAAGGATGAATGGTCGATCAGGTAGCCGCCATCAGATTCACCTGTCACTTTCTGATAGGCAGCACCATATTGTTGTGAAATTTTTGCAATCGATGCTTCTGAACCAGTCATGCCAAGAATTCTGGAATGAAAATAATTGGTGTAATTATGCAATTGATCTACTGTATCCCGCTCAGGGTCGACACTGATAAAGACGGGCACTACTTCGTTGAGTTCTGACTCAGACAATTCATTTAAAGCCTGCGCCATTAAAGATAAGTTTGTAGGGCAAATATCAGGACAGAATGTATAACCAAAATAAATCAAAACAACTTTGCCACGTTGCTTTTCAAGGCTGAACTTTCCTTCTTGGGTATTCAATACAAAATCACCACCTTGGGGTGGCTCAGTGAGTGACAGTTGTTCAGGTGATTCGTTTAAATAAATTATCGCAGTCAGAGCAATAAACGAAATGACGGTCAATATAAAAATTATCTTTTTCATGATTTACTCACTACGAACTGAAACGGAGCGACATAAATGCCCTGGTCAGTGGTTAATATGACATTTGCTTGCCAGGGCATTTCATCCAGTGTGCATACAGACAAGGTTGCATTTCCCTCGTAATTTACTTTGTTGTTATCTTTATTCCTGATTGATAGCTCAGGTCGGTAGTACCCCATGTACATGTCGATTCCTTCAAATTGCACATGAACGTTTTCGATCTCGAGTTTTTCAATGGATACATCAATATTCAAAGGAACAAGCGGTTTTATCGGGCGTGGCGATAATGAGAAGGTGATTTTGACATTTTCAGAGAAATTCGCCTCGCATGGCGTTTTTTGAAGGTTGCAGTCTGGGTTAATGACTGCTGTTTCTATAATGGAGTTTTTAGCGGGTTGAAGAAAATCCTTGCCGAACAAGTAAAGTATGATCTGGGCTGCCACAAATAGCCCTACAACAAATGCATAAAGGTATTTTTTGTTCGAATTAATCGTGTTCAAAGTCAAATGCTGGTCAGCGTAAATCGAATATGCTGCCATGAAAAACAATGTTTAACATTGAAATAATTCAATACGGCCGCCTGGGCAGACGGGTCTTGAAAAGATAATTACAAGTGGCGAAGCAACAGCTCAATGATTAAATGAGCAAACTTCAAATTATTTTTATATGCAATCGGAACAAAGGGGTTGCATCAGCCAGAAACGATCGGCTTTGGATATGTTTTTGGCTGCTGGACTGGCTTAAACAGAAACTATTGTATTGAAGACACTAATTTGTATAAATTGTGCTCTTCGTCATTATCCAACCAGGTTTTTACCCACTCGTTCATTTGACTGGGGCAGGATGGTAAAGCATAACAGGCTCGATACAATCTGTTCTTATCCAGGGGAGACTTGAAAATTCGATCACTTTTAATAATGAGAAAATCATTAATCAGGCGAATATCAAACAAATTCCATTCGATTTCTTTCATGGGGTAAATCTCATTTCATATATCATAACGATATACTTATATATTGAGTTTAAAATAACAATCAAATACCTATTTAAAATTTAAATTTATAACATAAAATCGAAATTTTCCTTTATGAATCAGAACTTTAAACAGCTTGCCTGCAAGGCGCTTAACGCTGACTCGATATTTCATATCGAAGATATCCAGACCTTATGGAGTGGTTACGGCAAGATCATGCGATATGGCCTGGTTGGTGCTGAAGTTGAAACAATTATCATCAAGCATGTCAAATTACCGGATAAGGCCCATCATCCCCGGGGATGGGCTACAGACCTTTCGCATCAGCGCAAGGTGCGCTCCTATCATGTAGAAAGTGCCTGGTATCGTGACTGGTCTGAGCGTTGTGACGAGAGTTGTCGCGTACCAGCGTGTTTTGCATTGCAGGATTCAGAAGAAGAGTTTCTCATGGTGCTGGAAGATCTTGATGCCAGCGGCTTCCCAGTACGAAAGCAGAGTGTTTCATTAGACGATATGCAAACCTGTTTGCACTGGCTGGCAAATTTTCATGCGCTTTTTTTAGGCCAGGTACCAACTGGACTATGGCCTATAGGCACTTACTGGCACCTTGATACCAGGCCTGATGAGTTGGCGGTGCTGGATGATACGGAATTAAAATCCGCGGCCGCCAAAATTGATGAAAAACTTAATGCCACCCGCTATTTAACTTTTGTACATGGTGATGCCAAACTGGCGAACTTTTGTTTCAGTTCATCAGGGCAGGTGGCAGCGGTTGATTTTCAGTATATTGGTGGCGGTTGTGGTATGAAAGATGTTGCTTACTTTATTGGCAGTTGTCTGTATGAAGAAGAATGTGAACGTTATGAAAAACAGTTGCTTGATTACTATTTCAATAGTTTGCTGGATGCAGTGAGTAAAAGGCGGGTTCAGGTTGATTTAAATGACCTGGAAACCCATTGGCGGGCACTTTACCCGGTTGCCTGGACAGATTTTCACCGTTTTGTGAAAGGCTGGAGCCCCGGGCATTGGAAGATCCATGGATACAGTGAGCGTATGGCGCGGGAAGTTATTAAAAACATGAATAAAGAAAACCCATGAAGCTATCGCCTGAAAATCTTGCTTATCTAAAAGATTGTGCAATTGTTGCTGCACAACAGGCAGGACAGGTTATTGATGCCTATGCAAACAAAGCGCTGGAAGTGAAATCCAAAGCTGGTGGTGACACCCAGGCTTCCCAGGTTGTGACCGAAGTTGACCTTCTTTGTGAAAAAACAATAATCAATCAATTACAGCCTACCTTTGAAGAGTTTGATTTGGGACTGTTGACCGAAGAGCAGTCTGATGATGGATCGCGTTTTGAGAAAGATTATTTCTGGTGCATAGACCCTTTAGATGGCACGCTGTCTTTTATCAAAGGTGTTGCAGGGTATGCTGTTTCCATTGGGCTGGTGTCAAGAAAAGGTGAAAGTATTATTGGGGTAGTTTATGACCCTGTCTCAAAAAAAACCTATTCAGCAGTTCGAGGGCAGGGAGCTTTTCGTAATGGTGAAAATTGGACTTTACCGAACAAAATATCTCTCGCCGGGAAACCGCTTACACTGGTTTGTGATCGTGGTTTGATAGAAAAACCTTTCTTCAGGGAATTGCTTGGGAAATTTCAAAGTATTGCACACAGCATGGATGCGACAGGAATAGATACAGTCGAAAAAGGCGGGGCTGTAATGAATAGCTGTTGGGTTCTTGAACATGCCCCTGCCTGTTATTTTAAATTACCTAAACCTCAGCAGGGTGGAGGAAGTTTATGGGACTTTGCCGCAGTGACCTGTCTGTTTAACGAAATAGGGGCATACGCTTCTGGTTTTAAGGGAAAGTCTCTTGATCTGAATCAACAGAAAACAACCTTTATGAATCAATCAGGTGTTATTTTTACAACTGATCCATTCTTGCATGAATCTATTCAACTGCTTGATTTCGAATAATCTTGTAGAGGGTGCTTTCTGAAATAAACTTCAAAAAGGTAAGTGGCCGACTTTCACCCAAATGACAGTTTCCTCTTCTACAAAAGGAAAGTGTTTGCTCATGTGTGGGTTACGTAACCAGGTTCCAGCGGGATAGTTGCCATACTCGTCTTTAAATTCACCGGACAAAACAAAAATTTCTTCTCCGCCAAAATGTGTGTGTGGCTGGAACTGTTCCCTGGCAGGCCATTTTACCAGGGCAACGTGTTCTCCCTGGAACTCATGAAGAGGCATAACCTGCAGGTTGCCTTGCCCGGGCAGCCAGTGTGTTGAATTTGTATCGATTACGACGCTGGCATTATCCTGGGGGTTAAATTGATCCAGCTTTACAAACAGTGTGCATCCTTCTTTGCTGAATGGTGAGTGACTTGAATTGGGTGGATTGCGAATATAAGTGCCAGCCTCATAATCTCCCCGTTCATCTGAAAAAACACCATCAAGTACCAGGATTTCTTCACCAAGCGGGTGAGTGTGTGGAGGAAAAAAAGAATCAGGTCCGAAACGCACAATACTTGAAGTGTGGCCAAATTCGGCTGCTTCCCGCTCGAGAGGCTTTCTGAAGACATTACTGCTTGGGCTGGCGATCCATTCCTGTTGAAGGGTGTTGATGACAACCTGTTTTGAAAAGTCCATGTTCATCTTGATTGATTCATGATCATGACTGATTTTAGCTTCATGGTTCATGGTAGCAGCAGCCTTCTCCCAAGCAGAAGTAGATAAATAACCATAAAGCTATTGTTACATATCCGCAGGCTTTAATGGTCTACTATTATGAAGTTAATAGCTATGATCTAAACAGGTAACTGATGATAACGAGACGTCAATTTATTGGAGCGGCATCAGGTCTGCTTATTTCCGGGCTTATATCCCCGGGGTTCACAAGACAAAATGCAGAAGCCTTCTCAAAAATAATCCCATCAACGGGCAAAAAAATTCCCGCAATTGGCCTGGGTACTTTTGTGAACTTTAATGTTGTGCACGATACCGAAGTACTTTTACAGAGAACGCAATTACTTAAAACATTTTTTGAACTTGGCGGAGGAATGGTTGATTCATCACCCATGTACGGGGCATCGGAAAGGAACCTTGGTTATTGCCTTGAACGCATTAAGCAGAAAGATGGCCTGTTCTCAGCTACGAAAGTATGGACTTCATCAATTGACGATGGACCCGGCGAGATCGAAACCTCCAGGGAGTTATGGAAACTCGACCAGTTTAACCTGTTACAGGTTCATAATTTATTGTCCTGGGAAGGTCACCTTGAAACATTATTTGAAATGAAAAAACAGGGCAGGCTGAAATATGTTGGTGTGACGACCTCGCATGGAAGACGTCACCGGGAACTTGAACAGATAATGCTTAATCAACCGATTGATTTTGTTCAGGCAACATATAATGTGCTTGACCGCGAAGTGGAGCAGCGTATTTTACCTGTTGCCAGAGAGCGGGGTATTGCCTTCATATCCAACAGGCCTTTTCAGCGGGGCGACCTGGTGGACTGGGCTAAAACAAAACCATTGCCCGCTTTTGCCAAAGATATCCAATGTGATAACTGGGCGACATTGTTGTTAAAGTACATCGTTTCACATCCTGCTGTGACTTGTGCAATACCTGCTACCAGTCGTATTGATCATCTGAGTGAAAACATGAATGCCATGTACGGTGTTATGCCGGATCAAAAAATGCGACAGGAAATTGAGGCCTACATAGCCAGTCAATTATGAGTGAC
>CALAZS010000009.1 GCA_937926265.1 uncultured Gammaproteobacteria bacterium | reverse complement strand
GATGAATATTAGGATCTAAATCAGCATAAAGCACAAAAATAAACTTAGTTTTTCTCGGCAGTTGTAATAACAATGCCGCTTAGATCAACTGGCTTTGATAATTTAACCAGTACGCCTGTCCCCTTTTCAATGTCAAACACACCACAGGCTGATGGATCCTGCTGACCACAGCCAACAGATAAGCCTTTCGTGTTTTTTTCTGTATAAGCTGAACCTGACAACGGGATGGCTCCAGCAGAGACGCGCAGTTTAAGTGGCTTCATTACTGCCAGGCCTTCATTTGCAAATGTTTTGAATTCAGCCTCAATTAGCAGGTCACGTACTTTCCTACCGAAAACCTCATTAATTTTCAGATAAATGGTTTCCGACTGGTTCGGCACAACAGACATGGCACGGTTGACGGATGTATTCAGGACCGTTCCTGTTTTCAAAATCGAGCCTTTCGGCATTTTTTCCGGCCGGTAACTGTCACAGCCATTTAAAAAAATCAGTACAACAGATAAGAAAAACACGTGTTTCATTAGAATGATATCCAATCAGGAATTTTTTATGATTTGAGCAATTTTTTGGCTAAAACATATTGTAGCTGCTTGAGTGACTATGAAAAGGTTTCCTCGAATTTGTAATATTTATGTAGTAAAAGGGACTTTTGCAGGAAACAGTGATGATTTTGCAGATAGATAACTTTAATTAATTAAAAAAACGCATTGATTTTCGTGAGATTTTTTTTTATTTGATTATAATCAAAAAAAGCTAAAATATTATTTCTATTAAACAGGACGTTTTGTCGAGGTTCTCTACCGACTCAGGTATGCCTTAAGAATACTGCGCATTTTATGAAGGAAGTAAAAACAACAGTAGAAGCACTTGAAGTCGGTATGTATGTTTCCCGGCTTGATCGCCCTTGGATTGACACACCGTTCGATCTGGAAGGTATCAGGATTTATTCCAAGAACGATATTGAGTCGCTGAAAAAATATACCGCTTTTGTATTTGTCGATACGGAAAAAGGCCCTACCCCGGATCCGGAACACTGGTTATCGATATCTGCTGAAGACATGCTGTTTCAAAGCAACGATGCTAAAGCCGTCGTTTCGGTCAACATCAATAAAACACCCAAAAAGAAAAAGATCAATGAGCTCAAAAAGCTTCGTAAAACTTTCTATAAGATCGAGAGCGAATTTGAAGAAGAACTCAAAGAATCCAAGGAAATCAAGCAAAGGATCGAACACGACTTCAAGAAAGTATTGACCGATCTTAACAAGGGTGAAAACCTTGATATAGACGCGCTTAAAGACGGCCTTCACGCAGCAGTCAGCAGTATCATTCGCAACCCTTCAGCTTTTGCATTGCTTGCGCAACTTGAAAAAGCCAATGAGTATTCCTACAGCCATGCTTTAAGCACTTCCATCTGGTGTGCGCAGTTTGGTCGTCATCTTGGCTTTGAAGTGGCTGAAATTGAAGAGCTTGCCCTGGGAGGCATGTTGCTCGATCTTGGAAAATCAAAGCTCCCACCGGAACTATTAGATAAAAACTCACAAATTACCGCCGAAGAAGGCGAACTGATCAAAAAGCATGTCGATTACGGAGTGCGCATTCTTTCCAAAACACCTGGCATTTCCAGGAATGTTATGAGCATGGTTGCCACGCATCACGAACGCGCCAGTGGCAAGGGCTACCCCCAGGGGTTAATGAACGATCAAATACCCATCTACGGGCGTATTGCCGGTATAGTTGACAGCTATGACGCGATGACCACTTCGCGCCCTTATAGCGATGTAACCTTTTCTCCTAATGATGCAATTAATGAACTTTACAATCTCAGGGAAAACAGTTTCCAGGGCGAACTGGTAGAGCAGTTTATCCAGACGGTTGGACTCTACCCTACCGGCTCACTGGTTGAATTAAGTTCCGGCGCAGTTGCCATTGTCCTGGAAGTGAATGATTTGAAAAGAATGTATCCAACGGTGATGATCGTTCTTGATCAGATGAAACGGCCGTTAGCAGAGTTTGAGACCGTTAACCTGGCTGATGAACGTACCGGCCTGATGGTTAAAAAAGGACTTCAGGCAGGAGCTTTCGGCATTAAAAGCGAAGAATTGTTTATTTAAACCCGGTAAAACTGTCAGCAGATATTAATGCCCGGATTACTATTAACAGCCATCAGAGCTGTTCTTTAGACGATATCAATACAAACCACCACTTTCACAAAGGTCTAATCGGCTTTTTCACTCTTTCCATTTCCACTAACATATCGCTATGTTAAATGATGGAGAAACACCCTCAAGCTGCTAATGCTGCTCAAAAAAATCATCATTATTGTGTTTGTCTTGACGCTGGGCGCCTGCAGTACCTTCAGTATTTTCTTTGACAAACTTCCCTACCTGACAGTTTTAAGGTTCGATAAAATGTTCGACCTGTCAGAAGCCCAGGAACAACTTGTCCAAAAAAAAGCCGAAGAGTTGCAGGACTGGATCAGACAGGAAGCTGCCCAGGTTACAATCAAGCGTTTAGCCCACGCAAAACAACTTTGGCAGGAAGAAAGTTTCCACCAAGCCAGCCAGCACTTCCAGGATAGCCTTGAAGCATCAATCAAGGAATTTTTAGTGGCGGCAAGTCCGGGTATCGTTTCGTTTTTATTGACACTGGATGAGGCTAATGCCACGAAATACCGAGAATATAACGTAGAAAAATCCAAAGACTGGTTTGAGTATGCATCATCACAAGAGAGTAAAACCAAGTCCCGCGTCAAACAGCTGGAAAAGTGGTTTGGTAAACTTAACAAAGAACAAATAGTACGCGTCGCTGAGATTGCTCTTTTAGTAGCAGACGAACAGCAGATTAAAATCAGTAACAATAAGCACTGGATAAACCTGGCTATCAAAGCATCACTTGAACGTAATCAATCTGCCTTAAAATCCTGGTTGAACGACCCATCCATATGGTGGCAGGAAGACTACAAGGCTTTAAGAGAAATCAACCGTCAACAAACCAGTGCCCTCTTGGCAATGATGATCGAAACAATGACCGAAAAACAACAGGAAACTGTCGTTAAGGAAATTGATGGATGGATCGAGGAACTTCAGGACATAGCCACCACAACTGATTCTGGCCGTTCATCATAATCCTGATTAAGCAGGATCAAATAATGAATCGATATCATCAACAGTGCTGTCGGATAAAACCTTCTGGATTTCTTTTTCAACCAGTTCCGGATCATAAGGTTTGAGAATATAACCGGATGCACCTTTCTGAATGGCGTCCACAACTGTTTTTTTGTCGCCGAGACTCGTGATCATTATGACTTGAACTTCGGGATACAGGCCTTTTATCTCTGCCAATGCCGAGATACCATCCTTTACAGGCATTTCAATATCCATGCACAACAGGTCTGGCACCTTTTCTTTGACAAGATCAATTGCCTGCTGACCGTTGAGGCCTTCACCAACAACATTAATCCCGATGTCCTCGAGTATCACCTGTAAAAGCCGTCTCATGGTTTCACTGTCATCCACTACCACAGCTGTTCTATCGGAGACTTTAGTCGAATGATCGAATGAGTTTTTGCGAATGCGTTTTATTGAATACAGCGCAGAGGATACTTTTTTCATCTCTGCCGCAATTTGGTCCTGGCTGAACGGTTTGGTGATAAAACCATCAGCTCCCAGCTCCGTGGCAATTTCATGAATTTCCGGGTTTTCATCACCAGTAATCATGACAACCGCCACATCGGGATATTGCTCGTGAAGATCTTTTAGTGTCTCAAGACCATCTTTTTTCGGCATGTGGTAATCCAGGCAGACAATATCGGCATCGTAACGCTCCACATTCTGGAGTACATTCACCCCATCTTTGAGAAGTGAAACGACCGAGTATCCCAACTCCTTGAAAAAAGAAGATAAAACAACCCTCAAAGCATTGGAATCATCGGCAATAATGACTTTCTGTGTTACTTCAGTATTCATTTTCCAATTATAGCTCCGGGATGCTCACATTGGTCAGCCATTCCATATAGTCTTTGTTTGGCAGTGGCTTGGAAAAGTAATATCCCTGGATAACATCACATTTAAGCTTGTGCAGGTATTTAAGTACCTGCTCGTCTTCAACACCTTCAGCAACCACCTTTAGCTCAAAAGCATGCCCAAGGTCACGAATCAATTTCACAATATCACGGCTGGCCTTGCTTTCTCTTAAGTTAACAACAAAGCTCTGATCAATTTTGATCTCATCAACAGGTAATTTTTCAAAGTAAGAGAGGCTCGAATAACCGGTACCAAAATCATCAATGGAAATTTTCACACCCATATCACGCAGTTTATCGAGTGTTTCAATAGTCCGGTCAATCTGGCTGATAAAAGATCGTTCAATAATTTCAATAGTGAGCAATACATTGTCGGTACGCCACAAACTCAGTGAACTGCTGACCATATCGACAAAGTCATGCATCAGGATAAAGTCGGGTGGCACGTTTACCGAAACTGTCTGCGCACCCCATTTGTCTGACCATTTGGCCGCATGCCTGAGCGAAGTATTCAGTACCCAGCCAATTATCTGTTTCATAATCCCGTTTTGTTCTGCAATTGGGATAAAGATATTAGGCGAAACATAGCCACGTGAATGATGTTTCCAGCGTAACAGTGCCTCTGCTCCGCTTACACGCCGGTTTTGAATATCAACTTTCGGCTGGTAATGAAGATGAAATTCATTATTTCTAACGGCATTAACAATATCCATTTCAATATCCCAGTAATCTGATAAATCAGCCTCGGCATTGGCATTGGATATACAGATTTTTTCACTCTGTTCTTTTGCATCGGAAAGAATAAGTTCGGCTTCCCTGAACAAGTGACGGGCATCACGGGCATGTATTGGACACAATGCCATTGAAATAGAGCATTCCAGCGTGATACTGAAATCATTGTAGGTGAATGGAACTTCCAGCTGACGAAGGATTTTTCTGGCAGCCAGTTCTGCGTGGCCGGTATTCATGATACCCATCAACAGCAAGGCAAAAGTATTGTCACCTACCCGTGCAAGATAATCCTGCTCGCGCTTTACTGAAAGAAGCAACTCGGCAAACTTTGCCAGAAGCTTATCGCCTGTATCATATCCATACTGGGAATTGATTTTGTGAAAATGGTCGATGTCTATCAGCAAAAGAGCCGACTTGATTTTGTGCTTAATAGTATAGCTGACCTGTTCCTTGAGGTTTCTATAGAAAGTTGTACGGTCATCCAGTTTAGTCAGCTCATCGATTGGCATTAGAATGTCAATAATAGTTATGTCTGTATGTTCTAATCTAACATGCCGACATATGAATCAAGAAATAAATAGTGGTTAAATTAACTGTCGACACATTGATTTAGCCCTAATGAAATCGCTAAACAATCGCAATATCAGGGAAATTCTGTGAAAAAATTGATTTATCATCAGGGATAGAAATAAATTTTATGCCAATTTTACGCTTATAAATATGACTACTATTCTGCTATCCGATAATGGCTCTACACAGCCAAATGCCACAATCAAACTTCGTCAGTTGAGCGGGCTTTTATCCGACATTATCGGCCAAACAGTACACCCTGTTTCCCTGCAACATGCCAACAAAATCCCTGTTGAGAAAATTGGAGGCACTAAAGCCAACGTATTTAATGAGTTCATGGCTGAAAAGCTATCAGAAGGTAACCGGGATTATATTCTTTTGCCTCTGTTTTTTGGCAACAGCAAAGCCTTAACCAAATTTGTACCAGACGAAAAAACCAGGCTTGAAGAGAAATACGGCGAATTTGAGATTCAGATAGCCAAACCTGTATATCCCCTGCCTGAAGGTGACGCCAGGTTAGCGAAAATACTCGCCGATCATGTCAAACAAAGCGCTAACGGATTGCGAAATATTGTACTGGTAGATCATGGATCTCCTGTGCCAAGAGTTACGGCAGTACGTGAACATTTAGCCAACTCAGTTCAAGACCTGCTTGGCGATGAATATCAAGTCGCTCAAGCCTGCATGGAGCGTCGTGAAGGCAAAGAATATGATTTTAACGGCCAGCTACTGGAAGACTGGTTGAATGAACGTGCCGTAGAAAAAAGCCCTGGTGCTGTAGTTGCCATGATGTTTTTCCTGCCTGGACGGCATGCGGGTGAAGGCGGCGACATAGCAGAGATTTGTCAGTCAGTTATGGATAAAAATCCGGGATTTAAAGTTTCTCTTACCCCCCTGATTGCAGAGCATCCGGATTTTGCGTCACTACTTGAAGAGCGTTACAAAAATTTAATCACTGCCAGTTAATGAACTACGGCTATCCTCCAGGCTAAAATTATCATAATCAATAGTCTAAAATCGCATCTCATCATGTAGAATGAACTGAAGGTTTTTTTATTTTCAGGAGATCTACCGATTATTAAAGGTGGATTATTATAAATTCAGATGGAAGCAATGAAATCAATAACCATTACCAAACCTGACGATTGGCATGTTCATCTGCGAGATGGCGAAATGTTAAATCAAGTTGCCAAATACACGGCAAGACAATTTGGCCGAGCCATCATCATGCCGAATCTCAAGCCCCCAGTCATCACTGTTGCAATGGCATCTGCCTATAAAGAGCGCGTCTTAAAAGCGACAAAAGATTACCCGGATTTCGAACCATTAATGACAGCTTACCTGACTGACAGTATTGATGATCAGGAACTTAAAAATGGATTTGATGAGAATATTTTTACAGCAGCCAAGCTTTATCCTGCAAACGCCACGACAAATTCAGCGGATGGCGTGAGCGACATAAAAAAAATCTACCCGGTACTTGAAACCATGCAGAAAATTGGTATGCCACTGCTTGTTCATGGTGAAGTAGTCAGTAAAGATATCGACATTTTTGACAGGGAAACAGTTTTTATCGATAGAATCATGCAGCCTCTTCTTAAAGACATGCCTGAGTTAAGAGTGGTTTTTGAACACATTACTACAAAACAAGCTGCAGACTTTGTTGAATCAAGTGGCAATAATATTGCTGCGACTATCACAGCCCATCACTTGCAAATCAATCGCAGCGATATGTTGGTTGGTGGTATAAGACCCCACCTTTACTGCTTACCCGTCGCCAAACGCGAGGTCCATCGGCTTGCTCTTCGTAAAGCAGCAACTTCAGGCAGCAAAAAATTCTTCCTTGGAACCGATACAGCGCCACATACCATTTTTGATAAAGAAAGCGCTTGCGGCTGTGCCGGTATTTTTACTGCACCACATGCCCTGGAAAATTATTTACAGGTTTTTGATGAAGAACAGGCACTTGATAAATTCGAGGCCTTTTCTTCGTTGAATGGACCTGCTTTTTATAGGTTACCGATCAACAAACAAAAAGTAACATTAGAAAAAAAGGCTCAGAAAGTTCCTGAGACAATAGGACAGGAAGGCCTGTCAGTATCACCCTACAGAGCGGGTGACACTCTGGAATGGAGTATGGCTACGTTCTGACGCTTTAATGTTTTCTTCGTTACTTTCCAGCCTAATTGCTTTTGGCATTTCCACCCTGGTTATCATTTTCGCTGGTATAAGACTGTCTCGTTGGGCAGATATTCTGGCTGACAGAACTGGCCTGGGTGAAGCACTCTTCGGGGTTCTGTTTCTGGCAGGTGTGACGTCAATACCTGATTTTGCCGCAACCTTGAGTGCCGCGTTAGATGACCGACCGGATCTGGCGATGAGCAACATCATGGGCAGTATGGCCGCCAACCTGGCCTTCCTTGGAGTAGCGGATATTGTTTACCGCAAAGCCAACCTGGAACATGCCGCCGCCTCCCCTGTGAAGCTTATGCTGGCCGGGTTGCTCATAGTGTTGTTAACGATGCCGTTGATAGCCATATTCACCCCTACGATTTCTAATTGGCAAATTCACCCGGTCACACCGCTTATCGTAACTGCTTATTTGTTTGGTCTGCATTTGGTTCATCGCACAAAAGTAAACCCAATGTGGTTTCCCAGACAAACACTCCAAACCGTATCAGATACTCCCGAGCAGTATTACCAGGGTCGCTCAACGATTGCTGTCTGGTCTGGATTTATTGGAATGGCAATTCTAACGGGAATGGCAGGATGGGTTTTGATGGAGTCAGGAAAGGGAATTGCTGACAATGCCGGGTTGGCTGAAACCATAGTAGGAGGCCTGCTTACCGCTTTGGCAACATCTGCTCCGGAACTGGTGACCACCATAGCTGCCATAAGAATTGGCGCTCTGACTCTGGCAGTAAGCAACATCTTTGGCACGAATTGCTTCAATATGCTGGTTATTGCCACTGCAGATATTGGCTACTCCAAAGGCTCCATTTACCATGACATGGCTCCAGTCCAGATGACCTGGGGCCTGGTCAGTATCCTGATGACAGCTATCCTGCTATTAGGCCTGGTTCGGCGTCAAACTTATGGAATTGGTCGAATCGGATTCGAGAGTGCTTTCATTCTTGGAGTTTATGCTGTTGCGCTTAGTGTCATTATAATTAACTCGTGAAGATTGGCTCAGATATAAAAAGCAAACTCTTCATAAATCGTAATATTGGTTTTGCCAGAACTGCCCGCTAATCACATTTCGGGCGCTAATGATGTCTTTGACAATTTCCTCGAGGGAATGATGATTAATCAGCTCACCGATTTCATGAGGCGTAATGCGGCTCTTTCCAGCCAGGGCAAGTCTCTCCTCTTCGGCGCTATCCTGGTAGTCTTCAGCATGCATAAGGAAAGGATTATCTAAAGCAGCCTTTACCCCACTTTCGTTTTTGACTGCGAAAAAATGATGGCGATCTTCCTCGATCAGCTCCGAGATGAGGACCTCAAACTCTTGCCATGGCTCTGCAGGAGAAATATCAAGAAGCTCGCAAAATTGCCTGACGGCCGGGTGCTGGTCTGTAAACAGATGACGGCGAAGGTTGTGCATCTTATCTTCATGTTCTTTGACATCGCTGGGCGGATTCTCAATAGTCATGTCATGATGAATCTGCTCGGTTACCGCGATAAGTTGTATTAGGAAGTTTTTGATCTGCCTGGCATCCCCTTCAGTGAAAACCTCCAGTTTTTCCGAAGGAATGGGTTTGATTCGCCTTTCAAGACGCTCCTTCTCTTCCTCGGAGAGGACTTTTTCACCTTCCATCGGTTCAAGTTCCAGTACCATAATTTACCTTCGAATCACCTATGATTGGTCTAATTTACAGATTTGTTCTGACGTTACTCAATGGGGAGTACAAGTCTTCAATTATTAAGTCTAGCATTGCATTGAAAAACTTATAGCTAAAAAATGGTTTACAATATCTCTTGTGACTCATATTAAAAACTGAGCCCAAACAGCAGAACCAACTAATACTTGAAGCCGTATTTCCAACAACATATTTCTGTTATAGATTTTGTACAATCAAACTACTACCTGGAACTTAAGAGGCTAAGAAATGAACAAGTTAATACTCCTCGCAATAATCTACTCATTTACATTTGTACTTACAGGCTGCGCTTCCAAGCTGACTGGAGATACCTATTCAAGAGATGAAGTCCGAAAACCTCAAACCGTTCGCATGGGTGTGATTGAATCTCTTAGACCTGTAAACATAGAGGGAACAAAAACTAACATTGGTTCTGCGGCAGGTGCTGCAGTAGGAGGAATTGCAGGAAGTGAGATTGGTGGTGGCAGAGGTTCAATTGTAGCTGCTGTTATTGGAGCAGTTGCTGGTGGTATGGCTGGTGCCGCGATGGAAGAAGGTATTACAAGAACCAAAGGCGTTGAAATTACAGTAATGGAAGATAGTGGCGAGTTACGTGCCTATGTACAGGAACTTGATGAAGGCGAGATTCTCCAAGTCGGTGATAGAGTGAGAATATTAACCGTCAATGGAAACACTCGGGTTACTCGATGAACCCAAAAATTAAGCGTTAAGCTGCGTCTTCACCAGATGGCCTGATGTAAACATCATGGGACTGGATAAAGTCTCCTTTGGTTTCAATCAGTGCACAGGCTTACCAGCCACCGCCTCCACCACCGCCACCGCCACCTCCGGATGAACCACCGCCACCCGAGGAAGAACCGGGAGCAGCTGATGAAGATGAAATGGCAGAACTCATCGCGCTTCCCATGGCGCCACTAAAACCTGAAAGGTTTTGAGAACTCCAGTTGCGCCCGCTGTACCAGCCTGGGTGATAGCCTTTATCTCCAGCCATAGTCTTAATCAAAACATCATTAAATTTTTCTGCCCATTCCTGTTCAACATCCAGTGCAATGGCATACGGCAGGAATTTTTCAAACAACTCCGGTGTTTTATCCGGCGGATGTTTCATATTCAGTTCATCTTTTTCGGCTACAGACAGATACAGCCGAAAGCCATCAACCTGATCAAGTAACCTGCGCCCTGCCTTAGTCGGTGCCTTCATCCACTGATAGAACATCAGGTTGGTCATAATGACTGCCAGTAAAATCAAAAAGTACGCAGGAGAAGCCTCGGTATTTACGACATACAATGCACCGATTTCGGCGATGAAAAAAGGCGTGGCAAAAGCAGTAGCGAAAATTGCCCCGAAATACGACCCGCCTTTTAAAGCACTTTTCCAGGCAGCTATGGCATTTTTAGCCAGAAAAACCACGCCGACAGTCCAGACAGAAAGCCAGACTGTAAAAAAACCAGCCAGCTGTGCAATCTCACTCGGCAGTGATAATAACGTCGCCCCGATACAGACAACACTGAGAACAAATCCAGGCACCAGGTAACCGATGTTGGTTTTAAAATAGATGCGTTCATAGTCACGCTTAAGTGAGTTTTTATGAAGTTTTACCGCCTTGCCAATTACCTTATGATTTTTCTGTTCCAGGGTAATACTGTTGCGAACTCCACCAAACAGAGTACCGGCAATAACCCCTTCACCAGGAGCCAGTTTTGCATTTTCACCGGTTTTGGTAAGAGTAAACTCGCCTTCTGTATCTTCCTTGATAGTGACATAGCCTTTTACCGCCAGATTGATAACGGCAGCTGCAAATGACTTGTCATCGTAACCCATTCGACGAATAAAGCGCATGGAAGCAGGAGAATAACCGCTTGCCGGCTGATAAAGCGGAATAATCACCCCGGCATCAGGATCTTTGCCCACCATTCGCCAGGCAAACAGGTAATAAGCCAGGATTACCAGGACACCAGCCCCACCTATAAACACAGCCTGGTTATCTTTGAAAAACCATGAGAGCTTCTGTTCCGAAGTCGGTTCTGTTACAAACCCTTTAGGCCAGGTTACAACTATAGTTAAGCCTTCACGATTTGCTAATGTCCGTGTTGTTGAAAAAGTTGCAGTTGCATAACCGCTGTCAACTTGAGCTGTGTAATCCTGCCCGGTATCACCCTGGAAACCGGTAAAGCCTTTAAGCGTTACATCATCAAAATAGACGCCTGCCGGCAATTTCACTGACGCACTGGCTTTTTCAATCGGGAATTCCCAATCGTTACCCGTTACATTCCAGTAAAGCTCGTCATGATTATCAAAGAACCCCAGCTGGCGGGTTGTCTGATACCGAATCCTGTAGGTATAGATGCCATTTTTCAGATAGACATTTTTATTGCCAATATAGATACGTATGCCGTTGGCTTTTTGTTCAGTATGGTAAGAGTCCGAACGCCCGTCTCTTTGCACACTCAGCAGTGTAAAACCAACCTTGTAATGATTACCCAGGTTATCTTTATAGTCGGTTGGAAAATCGCGGTAGATACCCCGTTTAATTTTTTTTCCTTCAGCCTGAACCCTGATCGTTTCCTCTACAATGACATTGCCGTTTCCCAACACCTCAATATCACTGTGATAATCAAGAATGACTTCCTGGGCAGAAACAGGAAAAACAAGTAGCAGCAGCAAAAGTAAAGTTAATGGTATCTTTGCAAAGAGTGATCCCATTGCCCAAACCCTATTGTTGCCTGACTGATGGATCAAATTCAAAAAATTCGGCGGGTATAAAATTGAAAAACCGCGCGATAAGCAAATCCGGAAAAGAGTCGATGCGAATATTCAGGTTCCTGACCGCACCGTTGTAATAGCGGCGTGCATACTGAATATGATTTTCGACATCAGTCAACTGGTTCATCAGTTCAAGAAATTCTGTTGAGGCTTTCAGATCCGGATAGTCTTCTGCCACAGCTATTATATCCACGACACGATTTGTTAACAGTTCTTCAATCCTGCCCTTTTTTGCCGGAGACTCTTCAAGGTCTGCACTACTGCGTAAACGGGTAATCTCATCCATAACAGCCTGTTCGTATCGAGTGTAGATATTGACCGCATCAACGAGCTTCGGAATCAAATCATGGCGCCTTTTAAGTTGCACCGAGATATCACTCCAGGCTGCCAGGACCCTGTTCTTATCCCTGACCAGGAGGTTGTAGATAACAATGCACCAGACAAGCAGTATCAATGAAATGATGAGAAGAGTTGTCTCAAACATCTTATACCGCAAGCCTGCAGATATCAGGTGTCAGTCAATGCCGGAAACATGACGATGGAAAATACTTTTGTGCATGTCACCAAGACTCATGACGCCAACCAGTTTGCCTTCAGCATCGGCAACCGGTATACGACGAAAGCGATTACTGGTCATCATGGCCGTTGCCTTTAGAATATGCATATCAGGATTCACTGAGATCGGGTTTTTAACCATCATGTCCTCGACACGCTTGCCCATTGAAGAAGAATAGTTTGGCATCATGCGATTGATCTCCATGCTCGCCTCTCCTGCAATGATGTCTTCCATGGTCGGTAACAGGTTTTTCAGCAGATCCATTTCCGAGATATTACCCACCAGCTTGCCTTCTTCGTCTACCACCGGCAGCGCAGGGATACGGTACAGGCACATGATTGAGGCCACCTCTTCCAGGCGGGTATCAGGCGTTACAGTTCTGGGGTTTTGGGTCATGATGTCGCTAACCAACATAGTGCTCTCCAACTTGTGTGAATTGTTTAGTGGACTAAAACCTTACTTATTTTGCCAGAAAAGAAAAAGGCTCACACCATAAATGATGCAAGCCTTTGTTTTATATGGGGTGGATAATGGGACTCGAACCCACGACGACCGGAATCACAATCCGGGGCTCTACCAACTGAGCTATACCCACCATTGTTTCAGGCCGCGTATTATGGCGATATTTATCCTGCTAGTAAAGTATTAGCTTTCGCCAAAATTTTGCGTGATACTGCGTTATGGCTCTGGTTTTTCCTGAAAAATTCAATGTTTACCTGGTTGGCGGTGCGGTTCGTGATGAAATCCTGGGACGGGATTCCAAGGACAAGGACTTTTTGATCACTGGTGCAACCCCTGAGGAACTCATCAAGATGGATTTTCGTCAGGTCGGGAAAGATTTTCCGGTTTTTCTGCATCCTGAAACTTCGCAGGAATATGCGCTGGCACGAACAGAAAAAAAATCCGGTGTCGGTTATGGCGGTTTCACCACCGATTTCAGCCCCGATATCTCTGTTGAACAGGACCTTGCCAGGCGCGATTTGACCATCAACGCTATTGCCAGGGACTCTAAAGGCAACCTGATTGACCCTTTCAATGGTATCAGGGATCTCAAAAACAAATGCCTCAGGCATGTTACCCCGGCTTTTGCAGAAGACCCGTTAAGAGTCCTGCGAGTTGCCCGCTTTGCGTCAAGATTTCCGGAATTTTCAATCGCCACTGAAACCCTGGATTTAATGCGCAGCATATCCGCTTCCGGTGAACTGGAAGCGCTCACACCGGAGCGCATCTGGCTGGAAATGGAAAAAAACTTTCAGGAATCAAGACCTGATATTTTCTTTGAAGTTTTACGCAAGGTTAACGCTCACGAGATTTTATTTCCTGAACTGGCAGCGATGATCGATATTCCTCAGCGAGCAGATTACCATGCAGAAGGCGATGTCTGGGTTCATACATTACTGGTATTGAGAAAAGCAGCGGAACTGGCTGAGCAAAACCAGCTTGAACCCGGCGAACGTACAACAATGCTCTCAGCTGCACTTTGGCATGATGTTGGCAAAGCCCTGACGCCACATCATTTGCTATACAACGAAGATGGCTCGATGCGTGGAAAACATCACGGCCATGAAGACAAGGAAGTGGTATTGCCCATTCTGGAAAAACTTTCAGCCCGGCTTAAACTGCCAAGGCAGGTGATCAACCTGATCAGGGATGTTGCTACCCAGCATCTTCAAGTCCATAGAATAAGAGAAAGCAAAACCAAAAAACTGGTGCAGTTTTTTGAGGACAACAGCTTTCATAATAAGGGCGGCAAGAACTACCTCAGGTTAATGGGACTGGCATGCAAAGCGGATTCAATCGGCAGGTTAATGACGATTAATGGAGAGATCGTGGCTGCTCCAACGGATTATCCTCAGGCACAATTACTTATGCATTATTATGATGCGATACGCTCGGTAAATTTAAAAAGCTGGATAGATGAATATGAAGCTGAACATAAGCAAAAACCGACAGCCGATCAGATCCGCGATGAAAAAAGGAAAAGGGAAATTAAAGCGATTGATGCAGCAACAAGCCGGTCAGATAATTAATCGTTCAAGCGGCCTGAATAGCAATTTTCTCACCGGTACCGGTGACCATGTTTTGCTCGTCAAGATAAACCAGTGATGGTTTGAAAACTTTGGCTTCCTGTTCCGACATGGTTGTATAAGTACAGATAATAATTCTGTCGTCAGGATTAGCCTTATGGGCAGCAGCACCATTAACAGAAATAATGCGTGATCCTTCTTCGGCTTCAATAGCGTAAGTTATGAACCTTTCACCATTGGTAACGTTATAAATATGCAATTGTTCATAAGGCAAAATTTTAGCCTGACGCATCAGGGCAATATCAATCGCGCACGAACCTTCGTAATCAAGTTCCGCATGGGTAACACAGGCACGATGCAATTTTGATTTAAGCAATGTCAGTTGCATATATAAAACTCCGAGTCATGAGCCGTTAATTATAGCGTTTATAGACGATTTGTTTCAAATATCAGTTAAATTACTGGCCTAAAATTTGACTGGAGGCGGCTTTACATTCAAGCCGGTAGACTCTTCAACGATTTTTTGGGCAATTTCGCGACTGGAGTTGAGTTCTTTCGTAACACTCATTCCTTCATAGCTTGGTTCTGGTGAATCATCCTGTTTCATAAACAAGGTTTGTGTTGGATAGGCAAAATCCACACCTATTTCCCTGGCAAGTTTGAGAATATCAAGCAAAAAGCGGTGGCGTTCGCGCAACTCGGTACTCCACTCCGGTGTTTCCCAGAATACATAAACCAGTATTTCCAGGGCACTGTCAGCATAACCGTTGAAGTAAACATGGTAGTAATCCTTGCGCATGTAAGGATGCTGACGAACCAGTTCTCGCACACCTTCACAAAAAGCTTCTATCTTTTCAGGAGGCGTCTGGTATGTAAGGCCCAGCTTGGTATTAAGACGCCGGTAACGGCGTTCACCCATGTTATCGACATTGGCGGTAATAAAAGTTGAATTGGGTACGGTTAATACTGAATTGTAAAAAGTTCGGATGCGGGTACTGCGAAAACCAATTCGTTCCACAGAGCCTTCCTTACCATCAACAACAATCCAGTCACCCACCGCAAAGGTCTTATCCAGTAATATCGTTACCGATCCAAACAGGTTCTGAACCATGTCTTTGGCAGCTAATGCAAAAGCCAAACCACCAAGACCAAGACCGGCAATTAATCCTGAAACATTGATATTCAGGTTATCGGCGATAAAGACAACACCAATTACGGTAACAAAAATTTTCAGGGTTTTTGGAATCAGCGGTACCAGTGCATCATCCATTTTGGTTTCAGTTGCCCTGGCGCGTTTGGTCAGGTAGGCACCGACAATATCCACCAGACGGTAAGCACCCCAGACACCTGAAACACCGGCAAGAAACTTAACAGCCACCAGCAAAATCAGCATCGCCTGTTCAGGCAGTCCCATCAGGTTGATACCGGCCCACCAGGTAGCGGCCATTACCATCAAACCAAGCGGTCTTAGAATGTCATCATCAATACTTGAAAGTGAACTGTTTTCGCGACGACGTCTGAAACTTCTGACAATAAATACAAGTGCGATACTGACCAGTTTATCCAGTAGCGTACCAATACCGATAATGATCAGGATGCCAATCCAATGCCAGGTTTCAAGCAGGAAATGTATTTTTTGAAGATCTTTGGGAACCTGGTTGCGAATGCGCATATGGAATGGCAAATGTTCATCCGAGGTATCTTCAAGGCCGGCCACCTTGCTTCTGCTTTCAACTTCAGCCCAGATTTTTTCCAGGTTAACTATCGTTTCATTGTCAAATAGCCAACGTCCATCAGGATAGCGTGCAATGCGAATAACACCTGCACCATAGTTTGCAAAAACGTAGGGCTCACCCTCGAGATCATCCGGAATCAGTTGCACCATAACAAGCTTTGTACGATCCATGATTTCCAAAAGCATCCAGGCAAGGTTTTCACCGCGTTCTTTTAATACAAGAGGATTAACTGAACTTAAATCCATTGTGGTAACTGCCGCGTCGATCTTATCCACTTCACCACGTTTAATATCATTCATGGATGTTAAAAAGGTATCCATGGTGGCGCGGGCACTTTTTAGGGTTTCAGGAACCGGCTTGGCTTCCTGCAGTTTAACTTCAACCTGCTTGGTTTCTTCTTCTGCCAGGATATACCCGGGAAAAGAAACCAGTAACGTGGCCAAAAACAGGGAAGTGATGTATCCAATAAAATATTGCTTTCTCATGAAATACTCCGAATCTTTTTTGTCTACAGACTGACCTGCCTAACTTGAATATTATCTATCAGCCTGGTGTTGCCAAGCCATGCAGCAACTAATATCACAATATCTGTTTCATTAGCTTCTGGCAGTTGTAAATCATCTGCACGTCGAATAACAAAATAATCTGTTCTAAAGCCCAATTTGTTTATATTGTTAACTGCTTCCTGCTCGAGCTGTTCAAAACCCTTATCACCTTTTCCAAGTTTGTCTGCAGTTTCAGATAAAACTTCATATAACTTTGGAGCCAGTTGTCTTTGCATAGTGTCGAGGTAACCGTTCCTGGAACTCATTGCCAGACCGTCATCTTCTCTCACAATGGGAGCACCAATAATTTCAATTGGCAGACAAAGGTCCAGAGTCATGTGACGAATAACCATTAACTGCTGGTAATCCTTTTCACCAAACACGGCAACATCCGGTGAAACCAGGTTAAAAAGTTTACAAACTACTGTTGCAACTCCCACAAAATGTCCCGGACGGGACTCGCCACACAAGATATCTGAAAGGTCCGGCACTTCCACCCTGGTCTGCTGCTCCATGGGTTTTGGATAGATGGTTTGCACACTCGGTAAAAACAACAGACTACAACCAGCCCCTGTGAGTTTTTCAATATCTTCCTGGTGTGTGCGTGGATATTTATCAAAGTCTTCGTTCTCACCGAATTGCAATGGATTTACAAAAATACTGGCAACAACAAAGTCTGCACGCTGTAATGCATGTTTCACAAGTTGCAGATGACCCTCGTGGAGGTTGCCCATGGTGGGAACAAAACCAACCCTTTTACCCTGTCGTTTTTGTTCAAGGATTACACGACGTAATTCTGACTCTGTTTCTACTACCAGCATAACGGGGAATCGTTAATAACTTTCTTCTTCGGAGGGATATTGTTGGGTTTTAACTGCATTCACATAACTGCTAATGGCAGACTGGATACTGTTGTGATCCTGTAAAAAATTCCTGACAAACCTGGGTGGTGAACTCAGGTCACTCAAACCCAGCATGTCGTAAACCACCAGCACCTGGCCATCGACATCAACACCGGCACCGATACCAATAACAGGAATGGAAAGCTGCAGTGTTATTTCATTTGCCAGTTGTGAAGGTACACATTCAAGCACCAGCATTTGCACACCAGCCTCTTCAAGTGCGACTGCATCTTCAAGAATAGCCTCGGCCTGGTGCGGGTCTTTTCCCTGAACCTGGTAAGAACCGAGTTGATGTATCGATTGCGGCAGCAGACCCAGATGACCACAAACGGGAATACCGTAAGATGTCAGGTGTTTTACAATCCCCAGCTTGTTGGTACCCCCTTCAAGCTTCACCATCTGCGCACCACCCTCCTGCATCAGGCGGCCGGCATTTAGCAATGCAACCTTGGGGGAGACATCGCTCATAAATGGCATATCAGCAACAACGAATGCATTGTAGGCTCCGCGCTTTACATTGGCGGTGTGGTAAACCAGGTCATCAATCGTGACAGGCACGGTGCTGCCATGTCCCTGCACCACCATGCCAAGTGAGTCACCAACAAGTATCACTTCTACACCGGATTCTTCGGCAATTGCTGCGAAGCTGGCATCATAACTGGTCAGGGCACAGATTTTTTCACCCTCTTGTTTGAGCTGGTTTAATGTTTTTATCGTTATCATTTTTCGTTATTAATTATTTAAAGGGACAATGGATTTAGCTTTTTTAAAGACGCTATAAATATATCCCTATACGCTTGGCTTCGGCATCTGCCCCACATGGAAGTGGGAAATGTCGTAATTTGTATGGAACAAATGCGACCCTGCCTCAGACACTTTAAAAAAGCTATACCCATCATCCCATAGCGAAATTATGCGTACTATATCAGTCAAAGAGACTAGCAGCTGCATTAAATAGGCTCAAGCAAGCGGTATTTCAGAAAAGTGAGGGAGCTGGATTGAAAAAATGCCGCCCCGCCTTGATGTTGCAAATCTTTTCAACCAGTAGCTGGTAGTCTGCTTCACTCGCCAATGGATTAATGTGGGCGGTGTTAATAATCAGCAGGGGAGACGCATTGTAGGTGCTGAAATAACCGTTGTAGATATCCAGCAGCCGCTGTAAATATCCCGGATCCATATCTCTCTCACCTTTTCGGCTGCGTTTATGAACACGCTGCATCAGTACTTCAACAGGTGCCTGCAGGTATACCACCAGGTCAGGTACCGGTGATTCCATACTCAAACGCTGGTAAATCTGGTCATATAAATCGAGTTCATTGGCATCAAGGTTCAGACCGGCAAACAATCGGTCTTTGTCGATCATGAAATCGGCAATCATCGACTGCATGAACATGTCATGCTGCTGCAGCCCGGCCAGTTGCTTGCTGCGTTGAAAAAGGAAAAAAAGCTGGGTCTGAAAGGCGGTAGAGCGACGGTCACGGTAAAAGTTTTCCAGAAACGGATTTTCCTCAGCCATTTCCAGCAGCAGCTCGGAGTTAAACGTTTCAGCGAGCCTTTGAACAAGGCTGGTTTTACCAACCCCAATTGGGCCTTCCACCACCAGAAAGCGTGGTGGAATACAGTTTGATTCCCTTGGCTGTTCTTCGATATCTGTCATTTGAAATTAAATATCCAGTTTCTCTATCGCGTTATCCCTGCACTGTTGCAGTAAATCATTTAATTGCCCTTTTCCAGGAATCATCAGGCTATCATCCGTGATTTCAAGAAGTGGAATCAAGACAAAATTTCTTTCTGATATATGAGCATGCGGTATCACCAGGTTGGGTTGACTGATAACCTGCTCATCAAAAAGCAGAATATCCAGGTCAAGTGTACGGGCTCCCCAGTGCAGTTGTCGTTTTCTGCCGTGCTGATTCTCAATTGTCTGCAAGGTTGCAAGCAACGCTTGAGGTTGCATGGTGGTTTGAACTTCAACAACGGCGTTTATGTAATCTGGCTGTCCTTCCGGGCCAACCGGAGCTGTTTTATAAAGAGATGATGCTTTAACCAGGTTGATGCCTTTATTTGCCTGGATAGTGCCAATGGCTGTTCGGATCTGCTGAACCGGGTTTTCAAGGTTACTGCCCAAGCCTATAAATACAGTAAATACCGGTTCGGTCTTAATGCTTGCTGTCATGAAGGCTTTTGTTTTGGTTTGCGTTTGCGGTTTCTGTAGCCTCGCCGACCGGACTTTTTAGGTAATTCAATATCAGGGTTATCCTGGAAACTGGTCCACCAGTCTGCCTGTTCCTGTTCAACTTCGCCTGATTCAGCCCTGAGCAGCAGAAAATCATACGCTGCCCGGAACCTGGGGTGCTCAATCAATTTTTTGGCACGGTTGTTACTCCGGCTTTTTTCCAGGCGCAGTTGCATATTCCAGATTTCTTTCATTTGACCGGTAAAACGCCTGGGGATCGAAATTATCGGCAATTGCCTTGCCAGTACCTGGTCAGCTGCATCAAACATCGCTGTCTGTGCAACTTTCTGGATTTGCAGTTTTTCGT
The DNA here is from genome assembly GCA_937926265.1 of uncultured Gammaproteobacteria bacterium. Classification (GTDB taxonomy): domain Bacteria; phylum Pseudomonadota; class Gammaproteobacteria; order Chromatiales; family Chromatiaceae; genus JABDQZ01. The sequence continues at coordinate 5,470 of CALAZS010000009.1, read as the reverse complement.
TAAACAGGTTTCTGACTGATTCCCACAGGAACACCGCAAATAAAAATGCCGGGGTAACTGGTTTGCCTTCTCGAATGCGTTTGTCGGTATTAATAAGGCCTTTCATCACAAACTGGATAGGAAAATCATGGTCTTCAAATTCCAGTGCTTTTTCTGTTTGAGGAAACAGTTGGGCAAACAAACCGTACTGTCTTAGTTTTTCAAAGGTATGAACCGCACTGCCGCCCAAAAACAGTTTCAATACTTCTTCAAACAATCTTGACGAGGAAACATCTTCCAGCAGGTAAGCCAGTCCTGGAATCGGTTCGGCAGTTTCCGTATCGATGGTAAAACCGAGTTTCGCGGCAAAGCGAGCAGCTCTGAGCATGCGAACCGGGTCTTCGCGGTAGCGGGTTTCGGGGTCACCGATCAGGCGCAGGTGGCCTGCTTCAATATCTTTTACGCCATCGACGTAATCGACGATGGTAAAATCACGTATGTTGTAAAACAGTGCATTGACCGTGAAATCACGCCGGATAGCATCTTCCTCGATGGTGCCAAAGACATTATCGCGAAGCAGCATGCCTTCGTCAGATTGCCTGGAGATTTCTTCGCCCTGATCAGAGTGGTTTCCACGAAACGTGGCCACTTCGATAATTTCCCGACCAAAATGAATGTGAGCCAGGCGAAAACGTCTTCCGATCAGCCTGCAGTTATTGAACGTTTGTTTGACCTGTTCCGGTGAAGCGTCGGTGGCCACGTCAAAATCCTTGGGCTCCCTGCCGAGCAACAGGTCACGTACGCCGCCGCCGACGAGGTAGGCCTCGTAGCCGGCTTTTTTCAGGCGACGCAATACCGTCAGCGCATTATCTGAGATATTGCTGCGCGAGATGATGTGCTGGTCTCTGGGTATGATGGTTGGTTTAATAGCCAAGTCCGTTTTTTCTTATAAAAATGTACAGCGAATACATGGAGGTTTCTTTCACCTGTATTGAAGACGCCGTAAAAGCATCCATGCTGGCTCGGCTTCGGCCTCCATGCCTCAGACGCTTCCATACAGGCGAAATGAAACCTCCTTTGGAAATATCGCGGTATTTTACACATTTTCCATCGAAGTTTCAGGAAGATACCAGAATGTCTTGTCGAGCAGTGTCCGAGCCATGGATGGCGAGGCCAAGCTTCCAGGGAAGGATTCACAGCGTCTGCGAAACAAGACTTCTGGTATCTGACTAAAGATAATGATCCTGTTATTGAGTAGTAACATGACTGTATAATCCGCATAAATTTTGTATTTAGCAGTTCAGGAAAAACAAGTTGACGATGGACAAAACCTACGACCCACATGCGATAGAACAACGCTGGTACCAGACCTGGGAAGAAAACAACTACTTCGCACCCGATATGGATCGCGAAGCTGCCCCCTACAGCATCATGATACCGCCGCCGAATGTTACCGGCAGTTTGCACATGGGACATGGTTTTAATAACACCATCATGGACACCCTGATCCGGTTCAACCGCATGCGCAGCCGTCCGGTTCTGTGGCAGGCAGGCACTGACCACGCAGGCATCGCCACCCAGATGGTGGTTGAAAGACAACTCGAAGATGAAGGTAAAACCCGTCATGACCTGGGTCGTGATGCATTCATCGAACGCATCTGGAAATGGCGCCAGGAATCCGGTGGCAACATCACCCGCCAGTTACGCCGTCTTGGCTCATCCCTGGACTGGCAGCATGAACGCTTTACCATGGATGATGGTCTTTCCGATGCTGTAAAGGAAGTATTTGTTCGTCTGTATGAAGAAGGGCTGATTTATCGTGGCAAGCGCCTGGTTAACTGGGATACCCGTTTGCACACAGCGGTTTCTGATCTTGAAGTGATCTCCGAAGAAGAAAACGGTCACATGTGGCACATGCGCTACCCGCTTTCCAATGGCACCGGACACCTTGTTGTATCAACCACCCGTCCTGAAACCATGCTGGGTGACTGCGCCGTTGCAGTGAACCCCGAAGATGAACGCTACAAGCACCTGATCGGTGAACTGGTCGAGTTGCCGCTGACAGGCCGCAAAATACCTATTGTCGCTGACGAACATGCCGACCCGGAATTTGGAACCGGTTGTGTGAAAATTACCCCGGCACATGATTTCAATGACTATGAAGTCTGGCAGCGACATCGTGATGAACTGTCCGTCAGCAACCAGATTCATGGTGGCCTGATTAATATCTTCACCGAAGATGCCACGATTCGTGAAAACGAAGAAGATGAAGGCCAGCTCATTCCTGCTGCCTATATCGGGATGGACCGCTATGTGGCGCGCAAGCAAATCGTTGCAGACCTCGAAGCCCAGGGCTTACTGGAGAAAATTGTTGATCACAAGTTGATGGTTCCCCGAGGAGACCGTTCAGGTACCGTTATCGAACCTTTCCTGACCAACCAGTGGTACGTAAAAATTGAACCGCTGGCCAAACCGGCGATTGACGCTGTTGAATCCGGTCGCATCAGGTTTGTTCCCGATAACTGGAAAAACACCTATTACGAATGGATGCGCAACATCCAGGACTGGTGCATCAGCCGCCAGATCTGGTGGGGACACCGTATTCCTGCCTGGTACGATGAAGCCGGTAATGTTTATGTTGGTCGTTCCGAAGATGAAGTACGTGAAAAGCATAAACTTGCTGCTGATTATCCTCTTAACCAGGATGAGGACGTTCTCGATACCTGGTTTTCTTCTGCCCTGTGGCCTTTTTCAACCCTGGGTTGGCCGGAGAACACCGATCGCCTTGAAAAATTTTATCCCACCAATGTCTTGGTAACCGGTTTTGATATCATCTTTTTCTGGGTTGCCCGGATGATCATGATGGGTCTGAAATTCATGGATGGAGAAGTACCTTTCCACGAGGTTTACGTTCATGGCCTGGTGCGTGATGCCGAAGGTAATAAAATGTCAAAATCCAAGGGCAATGTCCTTGACCCAATCGACGTTATCGATGGTATTGATCTTGAGGACCTGGTGCAAAAACGTACCAGAAACATGATGCAGCCAAAACTGGCTGAGCGCATCGAAAAGCTCACGCGTAAAAACTTCCCTGAAGGTATTCCAGCTATCGGCACAGATGCCCTGCGTTTTACCTTCGCCGCACTGGCTGCCACTGGCCGAGATATCAAATTGGATCCAAATCGTATTGATGGTTACCGTAATTTCTGTAACAAGTTATGGAATGCCTCACGATACGTGTTAATGAACACCGAGGACCAGGATTGTGGTCATTCCGGCAACGATGACATTGAACTGTCAGTTGCTGACAAATGGATCATCTCCCGTCTGCAGGAAACTTCCGCGGCGGTCACAAAATCACTCGATAACTACCGTTTTGACCATGCAGCACAATCCATTTACGAATTTATCTGGAATGAATACTGTGACTGGTACCTGGAACTGTCCAAACCAGTCCTGAATTCTGACAGCTCCAGTGAAGCCGCCAAGCGTGGCACACGTAAAACCCTGATTGATGTACTTGAAGCCCTACTGCGCCTGACCCATCCGATCATGCCGTTTATTACCGAGGAAATCTGGCAGCGTGTCGCACCACTGTCCGGCATTGATGCCAAAACCATCATGCTGCAGCCCTACCCTGTCAGTGACGATAAACTGGTTGATCATGAATCTGAAAAGCAGATTCAATGGCTCAAGCAATTCATTTTGGGCATTCGCCAGATTCGCGGGGAAATGAATATTTCGCCAGGCAAACCATTACCTGTTATCCTCGAAAATGCATCTGACCGTGATAAATCAATCCTCGACATTACCCGCCATTACCTCGACTTTCTCGCAAAAACCGAATCAGTTACCCTTTTGAACCCGGATGAAAATGCGCCGGAGTCTGCTACCGCACTGGTTGGCAACATGAAAATTCTGATTCCGCTGGCAGGTTTGATTGACAAACAGGCAGAACTCGACCGGCTGAACAAGGAAATCGGCAAAATTTCGGGTGAGATTAAACGACTTGAAGGTAAACTGGGTAACCCCAATTTTGTCGATAAAGCCCCTGAAGCTGTCGTTGCCAAGGAAAGAGACAAACTGGCAGCCGCCCAGGAGGCGTTCAGTCATTTAAACGGCCAACTGGAAAAAATTACTGCCCTTTAGTTGATACTTGATTAATTGAAGGATGCTTAGAAAACAATTAACCCTAAGAAATGATGGGTAATTATCAACAGAAATTTTATTATGATTAATACCATAGTAATTTACTTGGTTATTAACTACGGAGACTAAATAATGAGTGTTACAATTCCTGAGAGAGACGGAGACGGCTTTTTAAAAGACATGAACCTTTGGAACGAAGAAATCATGTATGCCATGGCTGAAGAAGATGAGTTTAACCTGTCTGATGATGTCAAAGGCTATATCATGAAAGCCCGCGAAATGTTTGAAGAAACCCAGACTGTTCCAGCCATTCGCGTATTCGCCAAAGAACTGGGCATGGATCGTAAAGCCAAGGCTTTGTACGAAGTTTTCGAATCAGGTCCTATGAAAAAGATTGCCAAATATGGTGGCCTGCCAAAACCAACCGGTTGCGTTTAATCTTTTATAATTTTTTTCCTTTAGCGCGATATCCCTTTTGATATCCACCCTGATATCAAAAAGGGGATCAGTGCTGCAACAACCCCACACATCATTGCTGACATCACTGTCAGCCCTGCCATATCAGCCAGCCAGGTTGAAATTCCTGCCAGTGTCAGGCTAATTAACAGTAACCTTACAAAACGACAGGCTGAACACTTTTTCTTCTGAATCATGGCACTCCTCTGGAAAAAAACGGTCAAGGGCAGTTTATACGAAGTACGTACGTCAGGTAGCAGTATTCGTCTTTATACCGACGGTGTTTTTCACAGCTCCTATAACCCACGTAATCCGGTAACCGGCAATGCCTGGGACCTTCTGATGCTGCCGGCTTTTTTTTATCCTGACTGCACTGTTAAAAATATTCTCGTTTTAGGTGTAGGTGGTGGAGCAGTCATTCATTTGCTTAACAAGTTCATACAACCAGACTCAATAACCGGTATCGAAATTAACAAAACTCATATTGATATCGCCAAACGTTTTTTTAATCTGCGCTATAAAAATTTAAAGCTGGTTCATGCTGACGCAATTGACTGGCTGAAAAAATACCAGGGGCCCGCTTTTGACATGATCATTGATGACTTGTTTATTGAAGATTCCGGTGAACCTGTTGCGGCCATAGGCGCAAACACCAGCTGGTTTGCGTTAATGCTTAAACACTTAAACAGGGAAGGCGTTATTGTAAAAAACTTTACCGAGCGTAAAGACTTTAACAACTCGTCTCCAGTAAAAAACAAAACCATGAAGAAGCGCTTTAAGTCGTTGTTTTCATTTTCTGTTACACAAAATGAAAACCTGGTTGCTGCTTATTTAACAAAAACAGCAGAAAGCAGTTATTTAAGAAAACGTTTAGTTGAAACCCGCG
>CALAZS010000008.1 GCA_937926265.1 uncultured Gammaproteobacteria bacterium | reverse complement strand
GGTGGTGGCGCAGAGCCTTCACCAAAGAAAAACTTTTCCATTTCTTCTTCGAGAAATTTTCGACTTTTGGGATCAACCGGGCTTAAACGATTTTCATTGATCAGCATGGTTTGAAACTTAAGCCATTCCTGCCAGGCTTCCTTGGAGACATTATCATAGATTTTCTGACCCAATTCACCGGGGTATGGCTTACGATCCAGACCTTCAGCTTCTTGATTGAGTTTTACGCAATTAACTGTTCGAGACACCCTTTTTCTCCTGCAAATATGCTTTTAATTCGTTTACCAGTTTCGCAACCGGTGCTGCCAAACCAAGTTCGACAGGATTTTCAAGATCATACCACTTCGTTTGCCTGTCGTTCACCTGATCAGCTGCATGGGATCTCGCCTGACAAACCAGCGGATGAATATCGAGGTGAAAGTGACTGAAAGTATGGCGTCTAACAGGCAGTCGGGTAATCAAATCGATAGATTTATCTGGTTTAATTTCCTGTTCTATTTCAAGTTCAATTTCCGGCAGCCCCCAAAGGCCACCCCAGATGCCTGTTGGCGGTCTTTGCTCAAGCAGTAATTCTTCCTGTTTATTAAGAATCATCAGCATCCGGGTGGTACGAACCGGCAGGTTTTTTTTCGGCTTTTTACCCGGGTACAGCGATTGTGAACCATTTTGATTTGCTACACAGGCATCCTCAAGAGGACAAATCTGACAGGAAGGTTTAGTCCGTGTACAAACTGTTGAACCGATATCCATCATTGACTGGTTATACAAGGCTGTATCTTTTTCGGGCGTTAAAGACTCAGCCAGGTGCCAAAGCTGTTTTTGCACTTTGGTATTTCCCGGCCAGCCTTCAATGGCATAACATCTTGCCAATACCCGTTTCACATTTCCGTCGAGGATCACCGCAAACTGTTTTTGCGACAATGACAGGATAGCCCCGGCAGTTGATCGCCCGATTCCCGGCAACTTCTCAAGCTGATCGACAGCAGCGGGAAATACTCCCTTGTAATCACTGGCAACAATTTGTGCTGTTTTATAGAGATTCCTGGCCCTGGCGTAATAACCAAGCCCGGACCATAGATGCAGAACTTCATCTATATCAGCTTGTGCCAAAGCCTCAACATCCGGAAATTTATTGATGAAACGCTTGTAATAGGGAATAACGGTTTCGACCTGTGTCTGTTGCAGCATAATCTCAGAAACCCAAACCCGGTAAGCCGTAATCTGATGCTGCCAGGGCAGGTGCTTTCTGCCATGCTTTTTGCCCCAGTTTAAAACTTTGTCAGGAAATGACTGTTTCATTGAATTTTTTCGGGTATCTGGTTGATTCTGAATTACAGCATGCCATGAAAAGGATGTAGAATAACACCATGAAAATTCAACTAAATGGACAGAGTAAGGAAGTTGCCGACGATACCACGGTTGCCCTTCTGCTTGATTCGCTTGAATTGACTGGCAAGCGCGTTGCCGTTGAAGTAAATGAAGAACTGGTGACCCGCTCTCTATTTGATAGCCACATGCTTAAAGCCGATGACCAGGTGGAAATTGTCCAGGCGATTGGCGGTGGGTGAGAACCGACTCCGTAGGAGGAAAAAAGCCATTTAACATGGCTTTTTTAGGTTCGAACACGAGGCCGTGGATGGCCGAGTTGGGCGTAACTTCATGGACGAATGAATTTAGACTCCTGCTTTCGCAGGAGTGACAAAGAAACTGACGACAAAACCAAATAGACACATCATGACAGACACATTAAAAATTGCAGGTAAAGAGTATCAATCAAGATTGCTGGTAGGCACCGGCAAGTACAAAGACATGGATGAAACCAAGCAGGCCATTGAAACCAGCGGTGCTGAAATCATCACTATTGCAGTTCGCCGCACCAACATGGGCCAGGATGCCAATGAACCCAATATTCTTGAGATACTGCCTCCGGACAAGTACACAATTCTGCCAAATACTGCCGGTTGCTACGATGTAAAAACCGCTGTTCGTACACTTAAACTTGCGCGTGAACTGCTTGATGGTCACAGCCTCTGCAAACTCGAAGTGCTAGGTGATGAAAAAACGCTTTTCCCGGATGTCATGCAAACGCTTAAAGCCGCGGAAGAATTGATCAAGGATGATTTTGACGTCATGGTCTATACCAATGATGATCCAATCATTGCCCGTGAATTCGAACAGATGGGATGCGTTGCTGTTATGCCGCTTGCTGCTCCTATCGGTTCGGGTCTGGGGATTCGCAATAAACTCAATATCATGACTATTGTCGAAAATGCCAATGTACCTATTTTGGTAGACGCAGGTGTTGGTACCGCCTCGGATGCGGCGCAGGCAATGGAACTTGGTTGCGATGGTGTTTTGATGAACACCGCAATTGCCGCTGCCCAAAAGCCGGTGATGATGGCATCAGCTATGAAAAAAGCAATTCAGGCTGGTCGTGAAGCCTTCCTGGCCGGACGCATGCCTGCCAAGCGATTTGCTTCGGCTTCGTCACCCGTTGATGGCCTGTTTTTTAATTAAAAGCCGCCT
>CALAZS010000007.1 GCA_937926265.1 uncultured Gammaproteobacteria bacterium | reverse complement strand
ATCGTAATTGATTTTTGTTCCAACAGACTGCCAAGTTCAGAAATCGCATCAATAATCAGGGTTGTGACATCTTGAACGACAAGTTCAACTGATATTTTTCCCGATTCAAGCTTGGACAAGTCAAGTAAATCGTTTAGCAGGGATGTCAGCCGAATGCCACTTGTGCGGATATTTTGCAGGTATCGCTCCAACTTTTCATCCTCAACCCGCTTTAATCCCAAGGTGGCGAAGTTTAATATCGCATGCATTGGTGTTCTAAGTTCATGAGACATATTGGCCAGAAACTGGCTCTTGGCAAGATTGGCCTGTTCTGCTGCAGTCTTGGCTTTTTGCAGCTCACGGGTTCTTTCCTCAACTTTCTGTTGCAGAATTTTTTGATTGCTCTGATAGTTTTTAGACTGTTTCTTGACAGCCTGTTTACTGACATTATGGGTATACAAAACTGCGAGGAATGCAATGAATGCAAAAATCGAAATAAAAACAATATCAATTTGAATATCTTCCAGCTCTGATTGAGGTAGCGTCAGCCTTACCAGGTAATCAGGACCCGCATGAAAGTCATCGTCAATTTTGATGAACACTGAACGCACTACAGGGTTGGCATTTTCGCTGGAAATTTTTTCTGATACGACTTTTTTGGGCGTATCTATATTGTATATTTCAAACTCAGCATTCTGGTCGATGATACCGGCATTTTTCAGTTTCTCTTGATTGAGCTCAATGCCCACAGCTATGACTGATTTAACACCGTGCTCGTAGGGACTCATGTAGTTGAACGCCATCAAAAGATAACCCTGCCGGTAAGGTAAAACCTTGACGAAAGACTGACCTTCCAGGGTATTTTTTACTTCATCGGCAAATTGATCTTGTTTACCAAAAGAGGAAGGCAAATGCCCTAGCCCAAGCACATTCGCCTCTTCATTGTAAACAGCAACAAAATCATAATTGAAAGTTTTATGTACCGGATAAATCAGATCGACCAATGCATCTCTGTTTTCCATGATAATCGCATCGGACAGGCGCCAGTCATTTACCAGCGAAAAACCGACCTTCATAATGTCTTTTTTCAGATAATTTAATCCGCTAAGTAACTTTGATTCCTCAGACTGTTCTTGCAGTGCCAGGAAATTTTCCCGGTTTTGTGAATGCAGGCTGAGGACATAAATGAAACCAAGCAACATCAGCAACAGACTCACTACCAATGGCAACAGCAACTTGGTCTTTATTTCAAGCATTTTCAGTTATTGCATTATGTTGCGGGTCACATCGTAAAAAGCATCGTCTTTATTGATGAAACCTTTTATGCGTTTTGGCAGCTTCACTTTTTCTGCCTCAATACCGGGCAAAATTTCAGTTAACTTTGATCTTATTGAATCAGGCATGTTACTGCTGGAAGCGAAAAGAATATTTGGTATTTGTGGGCTTTTCCAAAGCACCCGGTAAATATCACCATGCTTCCTGGTGGACAGCTTGAAATTATATTCCATAGTCGCACCGGCTTTAATGCTTCCGGATGCAATGGCATCGGTTACATTGCTGTGACTGCCCAAAAAGAAAATTTCTCCAAAATATTTATCCGCATCGTAACCAGATTTTTTTAACAGGTTATAGGGATAAACATATCCGGATGAAGAAGTTTTACTGACAAATCCAAAAGATTGGCCTTTGAGGTCGCTGAGACTTTTTATTGCAGGATTGTCTTTTCTGGATAAAACATAACTATAGTAATGATCAGTGAGCTCTTTTGTTTCCCTGTCTTCAGATAGTATGACACTGACAAGCTTGACCCCGGGGTTGATCTGCTGGGACTTCACATAGGTCACAGCACCAAGCTCTGCCATCATTACCTTGCCGGTGCTTATTTTCTCGACAAGATCATCATAATCCCTGGCACCTACCGCAACAAACTGACAACCGGTTTCCTTGCTGAGATAACGCATCAAAGGCAGGTATTCCTGTTTTACCTCGTTAAAATCAAGCCCCTTTTGCCAGGGCGGCACAGCAAAGCGACATATTTCAGATTCTGATGATGTCCAGGTAGAACTGGCATGAACATGACCAACAAGAATACAGCCAGCGAAAACCAGAAGAACAAATATTACATATTTGTTGCTTTTCAATAACATAGAACCCAATCCTTTTGCTGTTTTATATCGCAAAGATTATCACTAATCCGGATAATTCAAAGTCAATTACTTGACTCAGCTCAACTAAATGAATGTAAAACCAGTATCAGGGTTCTATCAGAAGGTGATGGTTTCAGGTCCCATCAGCAGGGTAGGTAACCAGGTGGAAACAGCAGGTACGTAGGTGACGATAATCAGGAAGATGAACATGATACCCAACCAGGGCGCTGCCGCTTTAACAACATCAAGCATCGACATTTTGGCAACCCCCGAGGTGACAAACAGGTTAAGTCCCACTGGAGGCGTTATCATGCCGATTTCCATGTTTACCACCATCATGATACCCAGGTGAATCGGATCAATACCCAGGGCAATGGCAATCGGGAATACCAGTGGGGCAACGATAATAAGTAACCCTGATGGCTCCATGAACTGACCGCCAATCAGCAGCAGAACATTCACCATGATCAGGAACATGATGGGACCAAAGCCGGAAGCTAACAGTGCTTCAGTTATCATTTGAGGAACACGCTCTTCCGTGAGCACATGTTTCAAAATCAATGCATTGGCAATGATAAACATCAGCATGATGGTCAGCTTGCCTGCTTCAAAAAGGCTGCGCTTGGTATCCGGGTGCCACATTACAGACATTGCCCGCCAGATAAGCCATAGGCCTTTTTTACCTGACTCTTTAAATGGCCCCATGTCCTGGTAAATAAAATTGGCAATCAAAAATGCGTAGACTGCTGCGACTGCTGCCGCTTCTGTTGGCGTAAAAATACCGCCATAGATACCACCAAGAATAATGACGATAAGTAACAGCCCCCAGCTGGCATCGCGCGCTGCAGCAAACACTTCACCCCAGCCTGCCCATGGCTGTGAAGGAAGACCTTTGATTCTGGCAACAATATAGATCGCTATCATCAGCATGATACCGGCCATCAAACCCGGAATAACACCACCGAGGAACATTCTGCCGACCGAGACATCCGTCGCTGCCGCATAGACCACCATGACAATCGAAGGCGGAATCAGAATACCCAGGGTACCGGCATTGGTGATTACCCCGGCCGCAAACTCCTTGGTGTAACCGACACTGATCATGCCGGCTATAACAATACTTCCGATGGCAACAACCGTTGCAGGTGAAGAACCTGACAAGGCAGCAAACAACATACAGGCAAACACCGAAGCCATCGCCAGGCCACCCCTGAATGAGCCAACAATGGCTATCGCAAAGCGGATGATTCTTTTCGCAACACCACCGGTGGACATAAAGGTGGAAGCCAGTATAAAGAAAGGAATGGCCAGTAACGTGTAGTGACCTTCAAAAGCCGAGAACAATGTCTGAGCAACAGACGCCAAAGAAGAATGCTCAGAGAAAATCATTAAAAACAGGATACTGGAAAGCCCCAGAGATATGGCAATAGGCACACCAATAAACATCAGACCTATCACCATTAAGAATAAGATCGCTATTTCCATGCCTATTTCCTGTCGTCCCCTGGCCTGACATCCGTTAATCCGGCATCCATTGACTTGGGCATATCGATCATATGTGCTTCGGCTTCAACCTCGGCTTCGTGACTGGCAATAATCATGTCCAGCTGACCGGTTGCTACCCGCCAGCCAATCTGCAGAAACCGGAACGTCATCAAGGCCACCCCTAAAGGCAGGGCAAGATAAGGAATCATTCTGGGAACATTTTCATAGCGCTCGCCTTCGTTTAACCAGTTCGACATGAACTGCAGTATTTCCGGCATTGGGATATCTTCTGTTTCCAACCAGGCGCGTTCAGTCGCAAACGGGTACCAGTAATCCCATGAACCGATCAGCAACATAATGGAAAATGCCAGCGAAGCGCCTACGGCAAGTAATGCGGCAATCTTCTTTCCAAAAGGTGACAGGCGGTTTATGAAAACATCAACGCCGATATGCACGTGCTTTTTGACACCGTAGGACATCCCCATCAGCACCAGCCATGCAAACAGAAAAACGGTAATTTCAAGGGCCCAGAGAATATTGGATTCGAATAAGTAACGGGCAACAACATTGGCAAAAGTAACCAACGTCATCAATGCCAGGCAAATGGCAATTGATGTTTCTTCTATTTGATCTATGAAAGAAGAAAGTTTTGAGGACATTGTAATTTTTATAAATTAGAAATTTAGTTAAGTTGCCACTCTCGCAAAAGCGGGAGTCTATTAAATGCTGTTTATAAAGCTGTTTAAGTTGGATCCCCGCTTTCGCGGGGATGACTTAATAATAGCTTTAATAGAGAAATAATAGCTTAAATAGAAAAGACTTCTTACTTGGAATTCATCGCCGCAGACATCAGATCAGCACCAATGTCTTTTTCGAATTTCTTCCAGACAGGTTTCATTGCTTCAACCCAGGCCTGACGCTGTTCGTCAGTCAGAGTGCGCACAGTACCACCTGCATCAATAATTTTCTGACGGTTTGCAAGGTTCACCTCGGTTGATTCACCGTTACGGGTAGCGGTAACTTCAGCAAGGATGGTTCCCAATTGGTCTCTTACATCCGCTGGCAGTTCATCCCACCATTTTGATGAAGTCACAACCAGGTAGTCCAGAATACCGTGATTGGTTTCAGTTACACCATCCTGTACTTCAAAGAATTTTTTACCATAGATGTTTGACCAGGTATTTTCCTGACCATCGATAACGCCAGTCTGCAGACCGCCATAGACTTCTTTGAATGACATTTTCTGAGGGTTAGCACCAAGCTGCTCAAACTGCGCAACCAACACGTCTGAAGCCTGCACGCGGAATTTCAAACCTTTGGCATCTTCCGGCATTATCAGTGGCTTGTTGGCAGACATCTGTTTCATACCGTTATGCCAGAAAGCCAGACCTTTCAAACCACGACGCTTCATGGAATTTTTCAGCTTTTCACCATCAGCTGAATTTTGAAATGCATCAACTGCAGCAACATCCTTAAACAGGAACGGCAAATCAAAAATACGGAACTTTTTAGTAAATTTTTCAAACTTTGAAAGTGATGGCGCTGCCAATTGAACATCACCATTGAGCATTGCTTCCAGCACCTTTTTATCATCGTAGAGTGTTGAGTTCGGGAACACCTGCATACAGGCCTTACCATTCATCTCCTCGTTGACACGTTTTTCAAGCAAGGAAGCCGCAATACCTTTTGGATGCTTGTCGGTATTGGTCACATGGCTGAACTTGATAACAATTTCACCCGGGTCACAATTGGCAATCGCCTGAGAACTTAATGTAAAGATTGCCGCAGACAGGGCAACAAAAGAGATGGTTTTTTTCATAACTCCTCCGATTAAGAGCAATATATTTATAGTTAATTTTTTATTTGGTTGAACCGGAAAGTATAGCAGTTGAAAAAAAATTGTAATGATTGGCTATTGCCAAAGTCTGGATAAAAGGCGTGATTTTGTTACCTAAAGTGACAATTCAGGAAAATAATTGATTATATTTTGATAAGTTTAATTATTTTCTTCCTGTTTATCTCCAAAAAATGCATCCCAGATAAACAAGATAACGCCCAGCACGATAGCACTATCAGCCAGGTTAAAAGCCGGCCAGTGCCATTGCTGATAATAGAAATCGAGAAAATCAATCACATGCCCATGCAGCATGCGGTCAATAACATTTCCGATTGCACCGCCGATAATCATGGCAAGGGCAAAAGGCAGCAAAATCTGCTCTTTTTTTAACTGGAACAGCCAGTAAACAAGATAGGTACAAATTATCAGGGCCAGAACCAGGAAGAACCAGCGTTGCCAGCCACCGGCATCCGCAAGAAAGCTGAAAGCGGCCCCGGTGTTATAGACCAGTGTTAGATTGAAAAAACCGGTAACCGGTAAACTTTCATAAAGCACGAAAGCTTCTTCAACCCATTGCTTGGTAAGTTGGTCAAGTACTACAACAATTGCTGATAACCAGAGCCAGCGCCACATTAAGCGAACCTTCTCTGCTCACCATCTCCATCAACATTGTCGATACAACGTCCACAAAGCTCAGGATGCTCATCATGTTGTCCTACATCCTCACGATAATGCCAGCAACGCACACACTTACCATGGCCTGAAGCCGTAATCCTGATACTTAAACCATCAATATCGGTATCAACCGCATCAGCCGGTTTTTCAGATTCGGGATGCAATCTTGCATATGAAGTGATCAACACGAAACGTAATTCATCATCAAGTTGTTCAAATAATGCATGCCATTCATCATTACAGTAAATATCCAGCTCCGCTGTAAGTGAACCGCCGATAACATTTTCCTTTCTGGCAAGTTCCAACTGCTTGGCTATGACACTGCGTGCTTCAAGAATTTTTGACCAGTAATCTCTTCCCAAAGACTGTTCGGACGATAACCCGGTCAAGCCTTGATACCAGGTTGTCAGGAAAACCGAATCAGCACTGCCTTCCGGTTTATCGCCTGGAATATGTTTCCAGATTTCTTCGGAAGTAAAACTTAAAACCGGAGCAAGCCAGCGCACCATTGCTTCGATAATATGATACATGGCAGTCTGGCATGAGCGGCGCGCCAGGCTGTCCTGCTGTGTTGTGTACTGCCGGTCTTTAATGATATCGAGATAGAAACCACCCAGATCCACAACACAGAAGTTGAAGACTTTCTGATAAATCAGGTGAAACTGGAAATCACGGTAAGCCTCAATAATTTCTTTCTGCAATAACCAGGCACGGTCAACTGCCCAGTTATCAAGCGCCAGCATCTCTTCAGGCTTGACCTGGTCAGTTGCTGGATTAAATCCATTCAAGTTGGATAACAGAAAGCGAGCCGTGTTACGAATACGACGATAAGCATCAGCATTACGTTTGAGAATCTCATCCGATACCGACATCTCACCACGATAGTCAGTTGCTGCGACCCATAAGCGGATAATATCTGCACCCAGGGTTTTCAAAACGGTTTGCGGCTTAACCACGTTGCCTAAAGACTTCGACATCTTTTTGCCTTCGGCATCGACAGTAAAACCGTGCGTCAGAACTGCTTTGTAAGGCGCCTTGTCATTCATTGCGACAGAGGTCATTAATGAAGACTGGAACCAGCCACGATGCTGGTCAGAACCCTCAAGGTATAGATCAGCCGGTGAAGACAGACCGTCGCGATGTTCCAGCACGCAACTGTGAGTAACACCGGAGTCAAACCAGACATCAAGCGTATCAGTTACTTTTTCATATTGAGCTGCTTCTTCACCAAGCAACTGATCAGCATCCCGACTGAACCAGGCTTCAATACCTTCCTGCTCAACCAGGCCGGCAACTTCTTCAACCAGTTCTTCCGAGCGGGGATGAAGATCACCTGTGTTCTTATCAATGAATAATGTTATAGGCACACCCCAGGTACGCTGACGTGAGATACACCAGTCGGGACGGTTTTCAACCATGCTTTCTATGCGCGCCTGCCCCCAGTCCGGCATCCATTTCACCTGCTTGATTTCACGCAGTGCGCCTTCACGCAAACCCTGCTTGTCCATGCTGACAAACCACTGCGGTGTTGCCCTGAAAATAATAGGCGTTTTGTGACGCCAGCAACATGGATAGCTGTGCTGCATCTTGGCTTCATGCATCAAGGCATTGTTATCCTGCAACACCTTGATAACCTGTTCATTCGCCTGGAAAACATGCGTACCGGAGAACAATTCGGTACCGTCAACAAAACAGCCGTTACTGCCAACCGGGTTATTAACCGGCAGGTCATAACGCACACCAACGATATAGTCATCCATACCATGACCAGGTGCAGTATGCACAGCACCGGTACCGGCATCCAACGTGACATGTTCACCTAAAATGACCGGCACCTGTTTGTCATAAAACGGATGATGCAGTTGCTGGCCCTCAAAACTGTCGCCACGACCATAAGCAATCACACGGTAATTTTCGATGCCCCAGCGCCCCAGCACATCTTTCATCATGCCTTCTGCCACCAGCAAACGTTCATCGTCAGTTTGTACGATGGCATATTCAAGTTCTGGGTTTAGCGCAACCGCTTCGTTGGCAGGCAGTGTCCATGGAGTTGTTGTCCAGATGACAACCGATAATGGTCCTTCACCATGCCCTTCAGGAATGTTGTGACAAGCATTGATGAAAGCATCTTCATCAACCACCCTGAAGCGTACATCAATCGCAAATGATTCCTTGTCCTTGTATTCAACTTCAGCTTCAGCCAGTGCTGAACCACAGTCTGTACACCAGTGAACCGGCTTTGAGCCTTTTTGCAGGTGACCATTGGCAGCAATCTTTCCGAGTGAACGGATAATATCCGCTTCCTGTTGGTAGTGCATGGTCAGGTAAGGATTGTCCCAATCTCCCAGCACACCCAGACGTTTAAAGTCTTCACGCTGCCCATCAACCTGCTTGTTTGCATAGGTTCGGCAGGCTTTACGGAATTCTGCGGCACTAACTTTGTGACCCGGTTTGCCTACTTTCTTTTCAACCTGTAATTCAATCGGCAGACCATGACAGTCCCAACCAGGCACGTAAGGCGCATCTTTTCCATCCAGGGTCTGGCTTTTGACAATAATATCTTTAAGAATTTTATTGACGGCATGTCCGATGTGGATCTCGCCGTTGGCGTAGGGAGGACCGTCATGCAAAATGTATTTTGGACGCCCTTCGCAGGCCTGACGGATTTTCTGGTATAAATTATTGGCTTCCCATTCCTTGAGCATTTCAGGTTCTCGATTGGCGAGATTGGCCTTCATTGCAAAACCGGTATTTGGAAGATTTAGCGTATCCTTGTAGTTGCTCATTGACTGCTT
>CALAZS010000006.1 GCA_937926265.1 uncultured Gammaproteobacteria bacterium | reverse complement strand
CCCCCCCTAAAAAGAAATTTCGACTAACCAGAGCTTTTTCATTTGTGAGCTTGGTTGGGATCATCATTGTGGCAATAATAATGACCCACATGCACCGCTCTGTCAGTGTCGATTCGCTTCTCAAAGTTCAAAATGAAGCCAATATTGATTTAACAAGAGCTTTTTCTAATTCAATTTGGAAAAAATATGTTAATTTTTTTGACCGCTCATCAAACATCCCAAAGCATGAAATCATTCTTCAACCCGAAATAGCTCAACTTGAAAATGACCTAAAACGCCAAATGCGCGGCATCAGGGTCGTAAAAATCAAAGTTTATAACAAGAATGGTTTGACGGTTTTTTCAACTGACCCTGCGCAGATTGGAGAAGATAAATCTAAAAACCTGGGCTTTATAGCTGCTTTAAATGGAGAAGTTAAAAATGAAATTTCATTTCGGGATAAGTTTAATGCGTTCGATATGGTAATTGAGGATAGAAATTTATTAGCTTCTTATATACCTATTCACTATGGCCCCAAAAATGAAATAGTTGCTGTTTTTGAGCTGTACTCTGATATAACAACTCTGTTAGAGGAAATAGATGAATCAGAGCTTAAAACTGTAGCGTTAGGCTCAATCCTGATGCTTATTCTGTATGCTTTTTTGCTAGTGTTTGTCAGACGGGCTGATCTGGTTATAAAAAAACATGAAAATGAAGAGCGTATACTTCAGGAACAGCGGATTAAATATATTTCAGAAAACGACCAATTGACAGGGTTACCAAATAGAAACTCCCTCATTATTCAAATAGATAAATTATTTGAAAGATCCCTTTTAAAAAATTCAACGGTAACTCTTTTTTATATCGACATTCATCGTTTTAAGTTAATAAATGACAGCCTGGGCGAGGAGATAGGCGACAAGGTATTACTTGAGGTTGTTGCCCGACTAACTGAATCCATAAGAAATACATCTATCATGGGTCGTGCCGGCCCGGATGAGTTTTTGTTGGCGATTGAAAATCTCAGTGCAAGAGTCATTGACAGCACTCTCAATCGACTAATTCGCGCTTTGACTGATCCCTATACTATTGAATCTTCAGTTGCCAACTTAGCGGTTTCAGTGGGTGTAGTGAATTACCCCCGTGATGCTACTGATGCCTCAACAGCGCTCAAAAATGGTGAGGCTGCAGTTCTTCGTTCAAAGGAGTTAGGTAAAAACCGTTTTGCTTATTTTACTAATGATTTAAACAAGCTAGCTGTTGAAAGATTCGAGCTGGAAAATGCATTGAGCCTGGCACTAGAAAAAGAACAATTTGAAGTTTTTTTCCAACCCAGAGTTGATGCAATTGGCAAAACTGTCAGTGCTGAAGCATTGATACGCTGGCGAAGAGATGATGGCCAACTAATATCACCAGCTCTTTTCATCAATGTACTTGAAGATACTGAGCTGATTGTACCTGTAGGATACTGGGTACTGGTTAACGCCTGTAAAGAATGTATTAAGTGGCATAATCAGGGATTTACCCATATGAAAATATCGGTAAATCTTTCGATGAGACAGTTTTTAAATGGAAGTATTATCGAGGATATAAGAAAAGCATTACTCGAATCTGCTCTGGAGGCAGAGTTTTTAGAATTAGAATTGACTGAAAGCCTGTTTGCTGAAAATCCTGATGAAACACTCTCTATTCTAAAAGCAATTAAGGCTTTTGGGATTCATATTTCACTTGATGACTTTGGTACTGGTTATTCTTCCTTAAGCTATTTGCGAAAATTCCCAATAGACTGCCTTAAAATTGATCAATCCTTTGTAAAAGACATATCCAGTAATCAGGATCAAGCCAACCTTACCCATTCTATTATCAATATGGCTAAAGCCCTGGACATGAACACCGTTGCTGAAGGAGTTGAAGAGCAGGAGCAATTAGATTGTCTCGTTGAGCTTGGCACTAATGAGCTACAAGGGTTTTTCTTTAGCCGACCATTATCAGCTCAGGACTTTATGACTTATCTGAAAAGCCATTAATTACATGATCTAAAATCGAATAAAAAACCTAGTGATAAAACTCAACTGGCAATTAACATTGTAGTGTTTACAAATGGATTTTATTGTTTGTGAGTCAGTACAGACTATGGCCTAATATACCTAATGGCCTAGAGAAAATATTCCTCGATATTAATACCGAATGAACCGCTGGGTAATGCCTTTTTTACTCTGATTCCAGTTGGGTTATCCACCGCCAAATTAGTAGTTTGAAATTCATCCAAATCCTCTTTGTCCTGATTGAGAACAATTAAAACAGTTGGATGAAGTCTTTTTTTCTCATCTATCTCAAGCACAATAGCAACCGCACCATTAGATAATTCAACCAGCGACCCTGTCGGGTATAAGCCAATAGTCTGAATAAATTTTTCGACCAGTTCAGCATCGAACTCTGATCCTCTTAATTTATAAAGTTCATTGATGGCATCATTTGGAGATAATGTTTTTCCATAAGGCTTATCCGAAATCATTGCGTCATAACTATCTACTATTCCTGCAATACGCCCATAAAGTGGAATTTCTTCATTTTTTAATCTTTTGGGATACCCCCTGCCATTAGCACGCTCATGATGTGTAGCAACCATATCCAATACAGTATTTGACAAGCCTTCAACATAAGATAATTTGTTCAGGCCAAGCTCTACATGTTGCTGCAAATTTATTCGTTCTTGTATGGATATATTAGAAGTCTTCTCAAGTATTTCATTTGAAATTTGCACCTTACCAAGGTCAAGCAGCATGCCTCCGAGGGCAAGTTCTTCAATATCATTCTTTTCAAGTCCCAGGTATCGTCCGAAATGCGCACATAAAACCGATGTACTTAAGGCATGCCCGTAAGCATATGCATTTGATTTTTCAAGTTGTGCCAGTAAATCAAAAGCTGAGGGATTTCGTATTATGCTATCAACGGTAGCTCTAACATCTTCCTTTAGGTCATCAAGATAAATTTCTTCATCATTATTTATATTATCGAAGATTTTTTTAAAGTTGGTTTCAAACCGTTGCTTGATTCCCTTTGCATTTTTAAGCTCATCCTTAAAAGTCGTTTTTACCTGGTAAATAACTTTTTTAAGTTTTTCATAATCTGTACTATTTTCATCAAAGCTGACATTTTCTGTATTTTCAGTACCAACCGCACTTTCTTTTTTAGATGAAGTTGAAGAATTGAGTTTTATTTTAGGCGCCGGGCCCTCATCAATATCGACATAAACATATTCTGCATGACCTCTTAGTGAGTCTATGTCTTCCTGTGAATTTATTCTCAGCCCTTCCAATAAAAAAGGCGACTCAATCCATGGCTTATCCAGATTAGAGACATACATCCCAATCTCTAACGCATCTATGCTGGTTTTAACTTCTTTCATTAACTGAATATGTGGTGTTTATCAAAAGTAGATCAAGATTATTCCTGATATTTGACATTATAGTTTGCTGACGGATTTGTCACTTTTGTATTTATACAGAAGGTTCTCGATGTTCTGAATATTTTTTATTCAATAGCTTCATTTTTGCAGGGCTATTTAAGGCAACGAAATTTGCTTAGGCTGGTCAGAGATACTGACCGTCTGACTTGTTTTGTTTTTTTTTATTAATAATGGCGTGGCAAGCATTTCGGGCGGTCGTTTACCAATTCCCTTCACCCACAAACTACTATCCAGTAAAATTTTGCCAAATAAATTTTTCCGGTAAGTTGTTTCAGTAATATGTTCTGGAAAAATTAATGTTTTTTGTATTGTTTGACCGGTTTTTCCTGTCTTGATAATGCTTCGTTTAAGGATACGCCATGCTCGACCAGAATCTGGCATGCCTCTGAAAATGAAATTCCGCGTTTCTGGGAAATTTCCTCAATCTGCTTCATCAAGCTGTCGTTGATAATACTTTCAACCACTGTTGTTCTCCCATAAGTGTCAAAAAAATGAACATGATTCATTTCATTGTCACCTTTTGCACATTATGTGCCAGGGAGCTTGCACATTATGTGCCAGGGAGAAAATTATTCGCAATCGTCCTGCTTGCCAGAGCCAGTTTCAGGCAATTTATTAACGTCCGTAATGACTTGCTCAGCATCAGGTTTTTCAGATTTCTCAGCCAGAACCGGCATTGATAAGATAAAAAGAGCAGCAAGAGTCGATATAAATAGAGTCTTCATGGTGGTTTTCCTTAACATTGATAACAATAAACATGAAGATATCATACTTGATAAAAATCAATTTACTAATACTTTAATTCCCAAATTAGTATATTATTATTAATTAATTTTACATTCTTGAACTAAAGTTTTAGATGCAATACCAGATGAAAATTATGATTGAAAATCAGTTATCAACCAGCTGGTAAGGCGTGTTTTCTTCCAGAAAATGACGATTGAGTTCGGTTTTTGACAGCATACTGCAGTAAGCCTGGTTTTGTTTCAAAGCAGTATCAGTTAACTCAATTTGCATACCCTTTTTAAAACTTTCACTGAATATCAGTACAAACCTGTCTTCACTGATACCAAACTGTTGATGACTGTTTCTGAGCTTTTTAGTCGCATGAAGACGCAGACGTTTATCTAACTCACTAATGGCATCATCATGCGAAAAATACATACCGGCGCATTCTGCCAGGCTTGTGACTTTATCCAGGTAATCTACCTTCGGGTCTTTAGCAATAACCGGTTGGGTAACGGCTTTAGAAACTGTTTTTTTATTTTCCAGCGGTTCAATTTTTTTCACAAAAGAAAGACTTTCTTCCGCACAGGGCAACTCCGTGTAAGTCACATATCCCTCATAGTCCTGGCATTTATACATTTCAGCCATAACATTGCCGGCTATAACATTGCCGAATATAGCATTGAAAGATAGCAGTAACGTGGTAACCAAAATAGTTTTCATTAGACTCTCGCCTTTTATGCCTAATTCGCTAAATTTGAATAATTAGCTCTTTAACCATGGAACATAAACCTTAGGATATAAATCTTAGAACATATGAAAAGTTTTTTTGTGATTGGGGCTACAAAATCAAACTAAAGTGACATGATTAGGCTCGAATGGTATATTAGCCCGACTTTGCCAATTTGACTTCCTGTTAATTCGGCAAAACAGTTTAACCTCATGAAATTTAAAGGTTAATTACTAAAATTCATATTATGCCCAGGTGGCGAAATTGGTAGACGCAAGGGACTTAAAATCCCTCGAGGGAAACCTCGTGCCGGTTCGATTCCGGCCCTGGGCACCATTATCTAATGTATCTGCCATTGTCTAATTTATCCAAAGGATAACAACATGAGCGATTCTTTAGTCACCCTGTTCCACGCAATTATCAGCCTGGGATTATCCTTCGGTCTGCTAAAGCTGCTCAAACTTGTCCAGCCACATATCAATATTCTTGGCATCCAGCCAGTTTCCCTAAGCATTACCAATATCCTGCTCGGCGCCATATTTTTTGCGATTATCCTTAAGCGCCCCAAAAGTTATGTCTAAAAAGAACTATGTTTAATAGTAACGATTAAACCAATGGGTACGGACTCACCAAAAAAAGTCTACTTTTTTGCATCCTGCCTGGTTGATCTGCTTTATCCAGCAGCCGGTCTTTCTGCCATGAATATTCTTCGTCAACAGGACGTAAAGGTTATATTTCCTGATAACCAGGGCTGCTGTGGTCAACCCGCATTCAACTCCGGTTACCGTGAAGAGGCGTATGGCGTTGCCAGGGCCTTAATGAACCGTTTCCCTAAAGACATTCCTGTTGTGGTTCCTTCAGCTTCCTGTGCCGGCATGCTCAAACATCACTGGCCTGAACTTTTCGCCGGCAGAACAGATGAATTACTGGCGTTGGACATTGCATCAAGAACCTTTGAACTGACTGAATACCTGGTAACTGAACTGGATATAAAATTGTCAGACCTCGGTGAACCTGTTCAGGTTGCTATTCATTCTTCCTGCTCTGCGCAGCGGGAAATGCGTGTCAGCCAGCATATTGAATCCCTTGTTGGCCAGCTTGACCAGGTTGATGTTATTAAACAGCAACGCCAGCAAGAATGCTGCGGTTTTGGCGGTACCTTTTCAGTCAAGCAAGCTGACATCTCAGGGGCCATGGTTGAGGATAAAACCAGTGCATTAAGAGACACCGGTGCGCAAATTGTCATAAGCCAGGATTGCGGTTGCCTGATGAATATCGGTACAGCCTTTGAAAAGCAGAGCTTGATCAATAAGCAATCTGCACCGTTAACAAAACATATTGCCGAATTTATCTGGGAACGTTGCCATGCATCAGACTGAAGCTTTCCAGCATCGTATTAACAAGGCCCTTAACAACCAGCAGGTTCGCCAAAACATCCGCTCTGTCATGAGCTCTTTGATGCTAAAACGTGCCAATCAGTTTCCTGATTCTGAAAAGCTGGAATTGCAACGCACACAGGCACAGGAAATTCGTCAGCGCGCCCTCGCCAACCAGGCAGATCTGCTGGAACAGCTTGAGCAAAAGCTTACTGACAACGGTATTGAAGTTCACTGGGCTGAAACAGCACAACAGGCCAATGAAATCATTTACTCAATTCTCAAATCAGCCAATGCCACCAGTGTCGTCAAGGGTAAATCCATGGTCTCGGAGGAAATCGGCCTTAACCAGTATTTGGAAAGCCGGCAAATAGATATCCTTGAGTCTGACCTGGGTGAGTTTATCATTCAGCTCGCTCATGAACCGCCTTCTCATATCGTGGTGCCTGCGATCCATAAAAACCGCAAGGAAGTAGCCGAGCTGTTTCATCAGCATTTCCCTGAACTGTCTTATACAGAGGATGTTGACGAGCTGACTTTGATGGCCAGAAAAATTTTACGCCAGAAGTTTGAACAGGCAGATGCCGGTATCTCAGGCGTTAATTTTGCCGTGGCAGAAACCGGTACACTATGCCTGGTTGAAAACGAGGGCAACGGCAGGCTCAGCACCACGGCACCGGACCTGCACATTGCAGTAACCGGTATCGAAAAAGTTGTGGAAAAACTTTCTGACGTACCTCACCTTTTGAATATGCTGACAAAATCTGCAACCGGTCAGCCTATCACCACCTATTTCAACATGATCAGCAAGCCCAGGCAGCCAGGTGAAAAAGATGGCCCTCGTGCTGTCCACCTGGTGTTAGTTGATAATGGACGTTCGCGCATACGCCTCGATAATGAATTGCTGGATACATTGCGATGTATTCGATGCGGCAGCTGTATTAATCACTGCCCTGTCTATGTTCAACTTGGTGGCCATGCTTATGGCACGACCTACCCCGGCCCGATAGGCAGTGTCCTAGAGCCCCAGTTATCGGGTATAGACAAGCTGGGCACACTGACATCAGCCTGCAGTCTATGCGGTGCATGCGGAGAAGCCTGTCCTGTAAAAATCCCATTACCCAAGCTGATCAACCGTTTACGCGCAGAGTCAGTTAATGCTACTTACCATGACAGTAAAACACCCGGCACAGGCAGTATGCGATCATTTAGCCAAACTCTGGCATGGAAATGCTGGCAATTTATTTATGCCACGCCTTTTGCTTATCGGCTTTTCAGCTGGGTGGCGACGCGATTTAGTTTTTTAACACCCAATCACCTGGGTGGCTGGACAAAATATCGTACCCTACCAAAACCGGCCAGAAAAACACTGTCACAACTGGTTAAACAGGAAGGTTTTGCCAATGAATGACGCCAGAGCCAACATCCTTAGGCGGTTGAGAAGCAACAACATCACACTGGAAAATGACGCCGCTCACAGTTCAACTGCCAGTCTAGCTAATAGGCCAATTGACTCTTACTGGAATAAACAGCAGCAGATTGAGCATCTGACGCAAAACATGCAGGCAGTTCGCACCGAGGTTCATCACCTTTCAAATGGAGATTGGCTTGACTGGCTCAAACGGGAATTACCCGTTCGTGGCTTTAAACAGGTGCTGGTAGGCGATAATGAAACCGGTAATCGAGTTATTCAATCAATGGAAGATTCTCTGAAAATCAGCCGTTACGACAGGCAAATAGAGAACTGGAAATCAGAACTATTTCAGGATGTTGACGTGGGTATCACGACAACCCTGGGCGCTGTAGCCGAGACAGGCAGCCTGATTCTATGGCCTGATAAAGCAGAACCACGGCTGATGTCACTGGTGCCGCCGGTTCACGTTGCCTTGCTGAATGCCAACCATATCGTTGACACCTTTTCCGAGGCAATTACCAAGCTGAACTGGGTGGATAAAACACCCACCAATGCCCTGCTGATATCCGGCCCTTCAAAAACATCTGACATCGAACAGACACTGGCTTTTGGCATTCACGGTCCCAGGCAACTGATCGTTCTGATTTTTGATCATAAATAACTGATTCTGGAAGACTGTTATTTTATTCTGGCAAAATACCTTGGTTTCACTTGACCCCGAGGTATGCTTAAATCCGTTGTCGTTATGAAAAAAACTGAAGCATAGCGCAATATAACAACCACAAAACGAGAGGAGAAATGCTTAAATGTTCATATCCAAGCTAAGCAAAAAAATGCTGGCAGCAACAATTGGCGCTGCCACCCTGGCCATGGTTATGGTCAGCCCGACGTTTGCCGCTGACAAGGTTTACAAGCTTAAACTGGCTGAAACCTGGCCTTCCAATTTCCCGATTTTTGGTGATGCCTCCAAGAATATGGCAGAAATGGCAGAAAAAATGTCCAATGGCCGTTTAAAAATCACTATTGATTCCAAGAACAAACACAAAGCACCTCTGGGTGTATTTGATATGGTACGTGCCGGTCAGTATGACATGGGCCACTCTGCTTCCTACTACTGGAAAGGCAAAGACGCCAATACCCTGTATTTCACCACTATGCCTTTTGGCATGACAGCACCTGAACAGTATGGCTGGTTCTACTATGGTGGCGGCATGGAACTGATGCAGGAAGTTTATGACAAGCATGGCATCCTTTCATTCCCTGGCGGCAACACCGGCAACCAGATGGGTGGCTGGTTCCAGAAGGAAATCAACTCTGTTGAAGATCTCAAAGGTCTGAAAATGCGTATTCCCGGTTTTGCCGGTGAAGTACTGGCAAAACTTGGTGCCAAACCCACCAATATTCCTGCCGGTGAACTTTATACAGCACTGGAACGTCGCACCATTGACGCACTTGAATGGGTAGGCCCTTCACTGGATCTTCGCATGGGCTTCCATAAAATCGCTCCATACTATTACACAGGCTGGCATGAGCCAGGTACTGAACTTCAGTTCATGATCAACAAACGTTCATGGGACAAGTTACCCGCTGACCTTCAGGAAATACTGCGTGTATCAATGCGTACCGCTGCTTATGATATGTATGCACAGTCCTACCATGCCAGTGGTGAAAACTGGGCCACAATGAAAAATGAATTTCCGAATATCAAGGTTAAAACTTTCCCTAAAGAAGTCATTGATGCAATGCGCAAAGCCAATGACGAACTGATTGCCGAAGCTGCAGCCAAAGACCCAATGGCGAAAAAAATCATTGATTCTCAGACGGCTTACCTGAAAAAGGTTCGTGTCTGGACCGAAATCTCTGACAATGCATATATCAACAGTCAGTCTGGAAAATAATAAGACAATACTGGCAATGAAAGGCAGCCCTCGTGGCTGCCTTTTTAGCTATCTAAATGAGTAGCTATCTGAATAAGCAGGAAACATCATGTTGTTAAAACTAGAAAATATCATCAACGCATTTTCAGATATTCTTGGCAAGATTGCGGGCGTATTACTTCTGCTTCTGCTGCTGAATGTTTTTTTCGATGTCATCATGCGTTACCTGTTTAACGACGTTTCCATAGGCATGCAGGAAATGGAATGGCATCTTTATTCAGCCATGTTTATGCTGGGTATTGCTTTCACCCTCAGACATAATGGGCATGTCAGGGTAGACCTGATCTATGAACGCTTGTCACGTAACAAGCAAGCCTGGATCGATATTCTTGGCACACTGTTATTTCTGATTCCTTTCACCATATTGGTAGGCTATTACGGAATAAGCTTCGTTATCGATGCCTACGAAATGAACGAACAATCCGGTGACCCGGGTGGCCTGCCCTATCGCTGGATAATAAAATCCATGATTCCTTTTGCTTTCTTTTCAATCGCCATCAGTGGCATTGGATTGATCCTGCATTCGATAAACCGAATTCGAGGCATTCACCAAAACGAAGAAAGCCTGACCTCTCACATTTCCTGACAAATTTCCTTAAAGATCGCCGGTAACAAATTATGATTGGTATTGTTATGTTTTTTGCAGCGCTGTTGCTGCTATTGGTTGGTTTTCCAGTTGCCTTTACTTTTGGCGGCGTTGCTCTGCTGTTCGGTATTTACGCTGAAGGCCCGGATATGTTTGCTTTCATGCCCTACCGCATTTACAGCATTATGGAAAACACCGTTCTGATGGCGGTACCCCTGTTTATTTTCATGGGCATTGTTCTGCAGAAAACCAAACTGGCTGAGCAACTGCTCGAATCAATGGGAAAGTTATTCGGTGGTGTTCGTGGTGGCCTGGCGATTTCAACTATTCTTGTTGGTGCCCTGTTAGCTGCTTCTACCGGCGTGGTAGGTGCGTCAGTCGTAGCCATGGGCTTAATTTCGCTGCCGGTGATGCTCAAGTATAACTACGACAAACGACTGGCCTGTGGCACGATTTGCGCTTCCGGTACGCTTGGTCAGATTATCCCACCCTCAATTATTCTGATTATTCTCGGTGATGTTATGGGCATCCCTGTTGGTGACCTGTTCAAAGCCGCAGTTGCGCCCGGTCTTGTACTGATTGGTGTTTACGTTACCTATATCCTCATTAAGGCGTATCTTAATCCTGAATCAGCTCCGGCTCTGCCAATGGAAGAAGTGGATGGTGAAACCAAAAAAGCCCAGTACTACCAGGCAGTGAAAGCTGTACTGCCGCCCTTGCTGTTAATATTGATTGTGCTCGGTTCAATCTTCGCTGGCATTGCCACACCAACGGAATCCTCCGCCCTGGGTGGGGTTGGTGCCCTGGTGCTGGCATTGATGTATCGTCAGTTTAACTGGAAGATGGTTTTTGAATCTTCTATTGAAACGGTAAAAATCACATCCATGGTATTTGCTATCCTGCTTGGCGCAACAGCTTTCTCAATGGCATTTACCTACACCGGTGGTGATGAAATTATTGAAGAACTGTTGCTTGGTCTGCCAGGTGAACAAATGGGCTTTTTGATCCTGTCGATGGTGGTCATATTGATCCTGGGCTTCTTCATCGACTTTGTTGAAATCTCTTTCATTATCGTACCTATGCTGGCACCTGTTGCCGATGCACTTGGCATTGCGCCACTATGGTTTGCTATTTTAATTGCCATGAACCTGCAAACTTCATTTTTAACGCCGCCATTTGGGTTCAGCCTGTTTTACCTGAAAGGTGTAGCGCCTGCCTCAGTAAGAACAACCGATATTTATAAAGGCGTAGTGCCATTTATTATTATGCAGGTTGCCATTGTGATCAGTATTCTGTTCTTCCCTGAGATGTACGGCTTAGTCTAAGCCATTAATTAGCAGCCTGATTAATTTTTTTGAATTAAAACAGCTCATGACCCGGTCCTGATAAGAAGATAAACAAAGCCTATGAAATTATGATTCAAAACAGGACCCAAACCA
>CALAZS010000005.1 GCA_937926265.1 uncultured Gammaproteobacteria bacterium | reverse complement strand
CCGCCTGGTAATAATGACGCCTTAAAGCCGTGATGGTTAAGTAACCTGACAGCATTATTGGCCCTAGCGCCAACAGCACAGCTTACCTGGATGGGTTTTTCTTTTGGCAGTTCGCCTAACCGGTCACGCAGCTCATCAAGAGGGATGTTAAGTGCAGCGGCATTTTTAATTGGTGCGATTGCTACTTCGTTATAGGTGCGTACATCAAGAATGACCGCATCATTTGAGCCAATTTCATCCCATGGTGTAATGGTTAAATCACCACGCATGACGTTGGAGCCAATCATGCCCAGGATATTGACCGGGTCTTTGGCCGCGCCGTACTGAGGCGCATAGCAAAGCTCGGCTTCTTCCAGGTCGTAAACGGTTGCGCCGTTTTGAATGGCCATTGCCAACACATCAATACGGCGTTCAACACCGGCTTTACCGGTCGCCTGGGCACCAAGCACTCTGCCGGTACTGGGCTCAAACAGCAGTTTCATATTGATGGAAGAGGCACCCGGATAGTAACCGACATGGTTATTCGGATGGGCATAGATAGCGCTGTATTCGGTATTTGATTGTTTAAGAAGCTTTTCGGTTAGACCGGTTGCTGCCAGGGTAACTTCAAACAGGCCACAAACCGATGTACCCTGAACACCACGGAATTTACGTGGATGACCTGTAATCACATCTGCAATCAGGCGACCCTGGCGGTTGGCGGGTCCTGCAAGCGGCAATACACATTTCTCGCCGTTGATGACGTTGTGTACCTGCACGGCGTCTCCTGCAGCGTAAACATGATCCGCCGAGGTATGCATATGTTCATCCACGACAATGTGGCCTCGATCAGTGGTTTCGATACCTGCATCCTTGGCGAGATGGGTATCTGGTGCCACGCCGATCGCCAGTATCACCATGTCAGTAAACAGTTTTCGGCCTTCTGATGTACTGACTTTCAGTCCCTGCTCAGTACGCTCGAATTTCTTCACACTATCTTTCAAGACAATGGAAATACCCTGTTTTTCCATTTCCTGCACCAGCGGTGCCGTCATCTCGGCATCAAGAACCGGCATCACCTGGTCTGCCAGGTCGATAAGTATCACCTTGATACCACGGTGGGTGAGGTTCTCAGCCATTTCCAGACCAATAAAACCGGCACCTACAACAACAGCTCTTCCAACATTATGCTGGTCGATCCAGTTCTTGATCTGGTTGCCGTCGGGAACATTGCGCAGTGAAAAAATACCGGGAAGGTCTTTGCCTGGAAACGGCGGAACAATCGGTTTTGCGCCAGGAGATAAAACCAGGTCATCGTAAGGCTGTTGATAT
Source organism: uncultured Gammaproteobacteria bacterium (assembly GCA_937926265.1). Lineage (GTDB taxonomy): Bacteria > Pseudomonadota > Gammaproteobacteria > Chromatiales > Chromatiaceae > JABDQZ01. The sequence continues at coordinate 3,652 of CALAZS010000005.1, read as the reverse complement.
TCTTCACCAGACTCGACTTTTTTAATGGTGACGGTTTTGTTTGCAGTGTCTATCGAAGTGACTTCTTCAAGCACCCTGGCATCTATATTAAAGCGTTCTTTAAAGAGAGTGGTATCGGCGACCAGCAGGTCTTCTTCTTTTTTTATGATGTTGCCGATGTAATAGGGCAGGCCACAGTTTGCGAAGGAAACAAACGGGCCTTTTTCAATCATGATGATTTCTGCCCACTCATCCTGTCTTCTCAGTCTGGCTGCACATGAAGCGCCGCCTGCGACGCCCCCTATAATGACTATAGTTTTTGCCACTTTCTACCTCCTTGTAATTCCTTGTGTTTATTTTTGATTTTGTATGATTCTGTTGAGATTTATCTCGTTATTTTTTCTGTGATGAAACGGAACCCAGTATTATTAACCTGGGTTGCAACCATTTCTGATTGTAGTCAGGATTTTATTCTTGCATGCATTCAGGTTTCTGTTTCTACAGCATCACTGATACTAGTCGAGTTCCAAAATTGCATGACATGACATTTATCAATTTAATTTTTCAATAAATAGTAATACATAAAATAAAAAAAATGGGATTTAAATTCACTTGCAGAATGTCTACCTTAAACTATTCTTAATTAAAACCAGTAATGACTGGTTAAATAAAAATTATTAATTCAGCGCGTCTGAACATATCCAGATAACTTACCCAGGCAGTATACCCAGACAAGGAGGTAGAAATGTCCCAAATCAATAAACTTCACACCGGAGTTCACAATATTACAGAACTCAGTAATGCCATTTCGTTGCTGATCAGTGACAGGCAAATGTGTGATTCAGGTGTAACCTGTGAACTGTTTTATCGTTATATTGATGCGGTCAATCATCACCTCAAGCATACCGAATCAGGTATGTTCGCCAAACTGCTGGTTGATTCTGACGAGTATGAAAGCAAGATTCTCGATAATTTCATGGATGGCTCCCATGAAATAAAACTTATTTTCAGAAACTACACAAAAAAATGGTGTAAGAACAACCGGATCCTTATCAAGGACTATGATGAGTTTGTCCGCGAATCTACCGAGATGTTCGACATGGTTTTAAGACGTCTGCAGGATGAAACTGAAAACCTGTATCCTATCGTCAACCAGAAAGGCTCAACCATCACCGCAGCGGTAGCTTAATTAACGTAGTTTCTGCTGGTTAATAAATTCGGCAATCACCTGGCTTAACCATAGCGGGTTATCCAGGGCTATGTCATGTCCATCCTCTTCATTAACAATTTCATTGGCATGCCATTGTTTTGCCATGGCAGATTGTGAATGACTGTTAACCAGTTGGTCTTTGCTTGAGGTGATAAACAGTAAACGGCTATCTGGTGCAGTGTGCATCCTGAAACGGCTGGCAGAGAACAGTTGTCGTAGAAAGTTTAATTTGCTCACCGGGTATTGCTGCGCATAACTGATCCAGTCATTGAGCGTTTGCTGCTTAATTTTCCTGTTTGAAACCATCTTTAAAATATTGCTCTCACGCTGATGAATGTTTTGCCAAAGAGCTTTAACAATGGTCCAGTAGTTTTCTGGTTTAAGCCGTTCATAAAATGCCGAAAAAGCCGCATTGCTGGTATTTATGCAGATTACAGCCTGAATATCGTTTGGATAACGTTTTGCCCATTGCAGCGCAATCATGCCGCCCATGGATAGTCCAATAACCACGTAAGGTGGGCGTGCCGGTACCTGCGGGCGAACAGCTTCCAACATGCCTGAAATTGAAGCTGGTGTTTTAAGCTGGTTCAGTTCACCGGTTCCGGGTATTTCAACACAATGAATATTGCAGTCAGTCAAATAGCTGGCCAGGATTTCCGGAAAATCTCCCCAGTGCCTTTTTTCACGAAACAGGCCGCGAATCAAAATTACATTGGTATGAGTGTTTTTATTTGGACTGGACAAGGTTATCGAAGTACCGGATACACATAACGGATAAAGGCCAGTATAGTACTTTCTTTAGCTTAAATGCCTTTTAGAAACCAGTTTGTACGCTAATTCATAAAGAGATCAAACGCATGCATTCAATTGAACAATTACTGCAAATCATGGCGCAGTTACGTGACCCCGAAAAAGGCTGCCCATGGGATCTGCGGCAAACCTACAGCACTATTGTTCCGTATACCATTGAAGAAGCCTATGAAGTGGCTGATGCAATTGAAAAAGGTGATATGCATGAGCTTCGTGATGAGCTGGGGGATTTATTGTTCCAGGTGGTATTTTACAGCCAGATTGCCAAAGAGGAGGGGTATTTTGATTTCAACGATGTAACCCGGACTATCTGCGACAAAATGCTTCGGCGTCATCCGCATGTGTTTGCCGATGCGACTTATGAATCAGAGGATGAATTACACAAAGCCTGGGAGCAGGGTAAGGCCGAAGAACGCAGTAACCGTGGGGCGCAGGAAAATAGCAGTGAACTTGATGGCATCGCAAGGGCATTACCGGCATTGATGCGTGCTGAGAAATTACAAAGAAGAGCAGCCAGGGTCGGCTTTGACTGGCCCGATGTCAGCGGTGCGATTGCCAAGCTCAGTGAGGAACTGGATGAAATGCAGGCTGAGTTGAAACATCAGGATATGGACCGGGTACAGGATGAACTGGGCGATCTTTTGTTTACCGTGGTTAACGTGATTCGCCTGTTTGGTATGAATGCAGAGCAAACTTTGAAAATGGCCAATGAAAAATTTGAAAATCGATTTCGGGCAACTGAACAGGCATTATTTCAACGTGGTGTAGATGATTTACACAAGCTGACCATAGATGAATGGGATATTGCCTGGGAGGAGGTCAAATCTAAAAAGGAAAAATAAAAACTGAATGCAGCTTATTTTTTCTGGAAGTAAAGTGCGGCATTGGTCATATCAGCGGTAAAAGCTTTCCAGCCGAAGAACAGGGAAGGGATAATCAGGAATATAGTGGTTTGTATGACGCTATCGTCTTTCAATCCCATCAAAGATGAAGCCAATACGACGCCCATCAATACGGCATTGATTAAACACAAGTAACCGAATGCTTTAATAATGCCCGGTTTCATGAAAAAAACACCGAGGCTGAATAAAAGAACGATCACACCAACAATAATTTTGAAAATACCCTGGTTAAGCATTTCAAGACCAATCATCTGCATCAGGAAAAGCAGCGAGCCACCCAGGCCAATTAATGCCCATAACGCCATGAAATAGATAATAACCGGTCTGCTTTTATTCATCTTAATAGGCCACTTAGTTATTTACTTCGTGGGTTTTAAGGTCTTCAATGACATCGGCAATAAAGTCGCGTACCTTGTTTTCGACAATATCAAACTGCACACCGACAAAGAAGCGACCATCAATAATTGGCTTGGCATGCATAATTTTTCCCTCAACCTCGCATTGAGCTGTTTTGGGTGGGTTTGGTATTGAAAGTTTGATGGTATAGCCAACATCGAGTTTGTGGCCATTATCTTCCAAACTGGCAATGGACCTGGTCGGCACAAGCAAATAGATGCCCTCGTCAGAAATATCACAGGTTTCTGACCTGTAATACTCATTGCTGTCATCTAGAATGCCTACCTCGAAATCGCAGGCATAGCGTTTACATTTTCTACGGACGTCCATTGGTGTTGCCTATATATGTATGTAT
>CALAZS010000004.1 GCA_937926265.1 uncultured Gammaproteobacteria bacterium | reverse complement strand
AGGCATACCAGAGTAATGACTTGAAACTGTCTTACAAAGCTTTATCCGAGGCGCTGAAGCACCTGGAAACTGCTAAGGCCCCTGGTGACCCGAGTGATGCTACCAGGTTAAAGGCCGAATCCCTGGAGTTAATGTCGCAACTCTATGAAGATCAACAGCGATACGAGGAATCGATTTATTTAAGTAAATCTGCGCTGGAACTGACCGGGAAACTCACTGAAGCAGAAAATATTGATCTGGAGATGAAACTTCATTGGCGTTTGGGACGTTTATACCAAGCTCTTGATAAACCTGACCAGTCACTGGCGCAATATCAGATTGCAGCCGAGAAACTCGAAATCCTGCGACAGGATTTGCCGATTGAAGACTATTTCGGCCGGTCAACATACAACACCGTGATAAAGCCCATGTACCTGGGACTTGTTGATTTGCTACTGACCAGCGTCAGCCAGAAGCGAGCATATCCGGGCAAACATTATCTTGAAAAAGCCCGTGATGCGATTGAAAACCTGCATCTGGCTGAAATGCAGGATTTTCTTGGCGATCGTTGCACAGTCGAATCCGAGCAGGTTTCAGATCAATCCCTGCCGCATGGAGTTGCGCTCCTTTACAACTGGTTAATTCGGCCAGTTGAGTCCATTTTGGCCCGAGAGCAAATCAATACGCTGCTAATCGTACCGAGCAGTGAATTAAGAATGGTCTCTATGAGCGCTCTCTACGATGGAAGCCGATATCTTGTCGAAAAACTCTCCGTCAGCACACTAACGGCGATGAGTATGACGCGACAAGCTCAAAGTGGTAAGCAAAAAATTGCCGCACTGGTATCAGGCATGTCAGAAGTCGGTGATGTTTCAGAAAAGCTGTTGACATCAGGCATTGATTTATTTGCTTCTGATAATACATCTCAGTTGAGATCTGTCGGTATAGCGGCTGAACTTGGAACGCTCCGCTCGGTTGATTCCAGCATGTCAGCATTATCGGGAAAACAAAATCCATTACAAAAAGAACGTTCTGTCGAAGACGCAGAGGATTTAGCGTTTATGGCAGAGCTATTGGCTGATGCACTGGCCCTGCCAGGCGTCAGGCAGGAAGTGGTTTCAATCAGTGAAACCCTGGAGGCGACGCAGCTACTGAATGAAGACTTTACAATCAAGAATTTCAGCAGTGAATTTGAACAAGGCCAATACCGTATTTTTCATATCGCTTCACATGGAATGTTCGGTGGTGATGCCTCGTCGAGTTTTATTTTGGCCTACGATGATCTGATAACACTAAATAAGTTGCAGACATTGATTAATTCTGAGAAGACTCAGAGAACACCTATCGATTTGCTGGCACTTTCTGCCTGCCAGACAGCGGAAGGTAATGAAAGAGCGCCGCTGGGTATTGCTGGAGCTGCAATCAAAGCCAGGGCCCGCAGTGTTCTTGGTACATTATGGCCAGTTGAAGATAATGCTGCGCGGGACTTTATGAAAAACTTTTATGATAATCACGTTAATAAAGGGCTTTCGAAAGTTGCTTCAATGAGGCATTCTCAGGTTGCCTTGTTATCCAGACCGGCAACCCGCCATCCAATTTTTTGGGCACCGTTCGTACTTATAGGAAACTGGCAGCGAAAAAACCAGGGAAAGCAATAGTGAAAATGAGCTGTCCTGATCATCAACTAACACCTGGGTTAACACGGCTGGTGATCACAAAATTTTTGGTACTGTTTATCATACTGGGTATTTCGACCTATGCCCTGGCTGAGGTTGTTACTGATGGCAGTGCCGGGCAGCAGACCAGTCTAAGCGGTAACATGATAATTCCCGAGTCTCTCGGGACGGTTTCAGGTAAAAACCTGTTTCACAGTTTTGACCGCTTTAATATTAATCAGGGCGAATCAGCGACCTTTACCGCAGAATCTTCTTTAAACAATGTCATCAGCAGGGTAACGGGGGGAAGCCAGTCTTCTATTGATGGTCCGCTTACTCTCCAGGCATCTGGCACCCCGGCTTTTTTCCTGATCAATCCGTCCGGTGTCATATTTAGGGCAGGTGCCGAGATTGATGTCCCAGGTGCTTTTCACGCCTCGACATCAGAAAAACTCATTTTTGAAGATGGCACTGAGTTGCATACGGATCTAGCACAAAGCAGTGTTTTTTCCAGCGCTGAGCCAGAGGCATTCGGGTTTCTGGAAGATCAGTCCGGTATCATTGAAATTGACGAAGCGTCTTTCGTTTCAAGCGGCAATGCCAATTTGAGTCTCAGTGCCACTGACCTTGAAATTAAAGGTACATTGACCAATTACAGTGGAGATATCAAGCTGCATGCCCAGGGTGATATGGCTGGCCAGGTTGATATAAATGCTGATAATCAGGCAGGCCATGGGGACATTACAATGCAGCATGCCACTATTGGTACGGATGCAACCGTATCAGCCCCGGCCGGTTCAATTAATATTTCCGGTGGTGATATCAGCCTGAGTGATCAAACCAATATCGATTTGAAAACAGATTATACCGGGCAAGATAC
>CALAZS010000003.1 GCA_937926265.1 uncultured Gammaproteobacteria bacterium | reverse complement strand
TATTTTCCCCAGTAATCCGTGGCTATGGCATCACCCAGGTCAGCGTCAATTAAACGCTGACGTACTTCCAGTAATCTTTCTATCAATTTGGGTTCAGCTTTTTCGTAGGCTTCAGCATCAGGCTGACGTTTTACCACAACGCCCAAAAGCTCAGTGATGGCATTACCGATCGAATTCTGGCTGATCGTAACGATCAGTTTACCTTCGTCATTGCGGTAAATGAGTTGTTTGAATGCCGGTTGCCAGCGGATGGAGTTTGCATACTTGGGATCATCAATACACTCATCGCGCACTTTTTTGGCCGTACTTAAAAAGACATTGTTGAACAACAGAATGTCATTGACTGCATCCGGGAAGTGCATGTCCTTTTGTATTGGTGCGTTTCGTGTAGACACCTGTGAGAAGAAGCTGCGGTAGAAATCGATAAAGCCTTTCAGAATCAAATCGTATTCAAGCCAGAAACGGACTTCCTGTAGCGACTCCATACCGCCCTGGATTTCCCAACAGGGTAAGCCTTGCGGATATCCTGTTAACTTTAACTCAGACTCATGCGAGTGCATGGTTTTCAGAATTTTCAGGTCCAGTGCATGATCAAAAAACTTGCGGTACAAATCACGCATGTAAGCCTGGAATAAACTGTGTTGACCGCCATCAGTCAGGTTGGGATTACTGGGGTCTGCGTGGTCAGCGGCTTCCAGCTGCTGTTGCGGAAAGACCATGAAATGGTTATGCAGCATACGTATGCTGGGAACCCCGGGAGAGGTTAACGGCCAGGTGGCGTCAAGACTGGCTTCCCCTGCAAGGATCAGATGCTCGGCCGGATCAGGGAATTGTTCGAGCATATATTCGATGATGATCTGGTTCATACGGTTCCAGACATTGCGCACGTTTTCCGGTACCTGGGTGCGTCTTACCGGTCTGCCCAACGGGTTGAGTATGCATTGGGATGTGTTATAGATAATCGAGGTGTCAAAGGTATTGCTGTGACCAAGTGCCTTGCGATACAGCAACAGGTTTTCCGGGTTGGAAAGCAGGCCGTTGTTATGAACCAGGTCGTTGAGGTTTTCTGTGCTGTTGAAAAACTCGTTGGGTTTCATACCCTCCGGTACTTCCAATGGGATTGGGCGGAATGGAGTAACGATTTCGCGTGGTCCTGTAGTCATACGGCTTCCTGA
>CALAZS010000002.1 GCA_937926265.1 uncultured Gammaproteobacteria bacterium | reverse complement strand
CACCAGCACCAGCACCAGCACCAGCACCAGCACCAGCACCAGCACCAGCACCAGCTGGTTCGGTATCTTTCAAACCGTTAAACTGGTTGGTTGAAAAAGGTGACAGTGCTTACACTCTTCAATTACTGGCAACTTCAGAAAAAAAAGGCCTTATCAGCCATATCGACAAAAATGGCATCAAGGGTAATATGATCATTTTAGAAACCAGGCGCAACGGGGCTGACTGGTACGCGTTACTTTATGGTGCTTATAAATCCAGGGATGAGGCGATTAAAGCGCGTGATACACTTCCAAAAAGTTACAAAGCCTCTAAAGCCTGGGCTAGATCAGTAAAATCTATAAAACCATCAAATTAATCTTGAAACGATTAAAGCTGGTGTAAAAAGGCTATCTCCGCTATCCTTGCCGGTTCGATTTACGATCAAACAAATTGAGGTGTCCCCGGCTTATTTGTTGATAAATAAGCCTGTATGGATCGCCATGTATTAACAATCGGGTCGATTCTTAACCGGAATTGTCCCTTGAGAATGTGAGGTTTGCAATGAGCCAAGGTTCTTTGCCGGCGAAACAAGGGTTATACGACCCTGTTAATGAACACGATGCCTGTGGTGTTGGCTTTGTAGCCCATATCAAAGGTCAAAAAAGTCACTCAATCGTTGAACAGGGTTTAACCATTCTTGAGAGGCTGACCCACCGTGGTGCGGTCGGGGCTGATCCAAGAGCGGGCGATGGTGCAGGTATGTTGCTGCAAATGCCTGATAAGTTTTTTCGCGAGGTTGTTGATTTTGAATTGCCAGCAGAAGGTCAGTATGCGGTTGGTATGCTGTTTTTGCCGAACAACCCTGATTCTCAAAAACAGGCCCTGGAGGTTGTAGCAAAATATATAGAATCAGAAAGCCAGACATTACTGGCATGGCGTGATGTCCCTGTTGATAATAGTGGGCTGGGTTACAGCGTTCTACCTACTGAACCTGTTGTGAAACAGGTTTTTGTTCAGTGTAGCGATAACTGCGCTGACCAAAATGCCTTCGAACGTAAATTGTTTGTCATTCGCAAGCAGATCGATAATTTTATCCGTGAAACCGACATGGAAGGCAAAGAGGATTTTTATTTCAGCTCTTTTTCTTCAAGAACAATTGTTTACAAAGGCATGTTGCTTTCTGACCAGGTTGGTCAGTATTACAAGGACCTCACTAACGACAAGATGGAATCAGCTTTAGCCCTGGTCCATCAGCGTTTTTCAACCAATACATTCCCTACCTGGGACCTTGCCCATCCATTTAGAATGATCGCCCATAACGGTGAAATTAATACCGTTCGCGGTAACGTGAACTGGATGGCTGCTCGCAAGGAAGGCATGGCATCAGAGATTCTTGGTGAAGACCTGGATAAAATCTGGCCATTGATTCCGGAAGGCCAGTCAGACACAGCCTGCTTTGATAACGCCCTGGAGTTGTTGGTAATGGGCGGTTATTCAATGGCCCATGCCATGATGATGCTGATTCCTGAAGCCTGGGCTGGCAATCCTCAAATGGATGCGGATCGCAGATCATTTTATGAGTATCACGCTGCCCTGATGGAACCATGGGATGGTCCAGCAGCAGTGGCTTTTACTGATGGTCGCCAGATTGGCGCAACGCTCGACAGAAATGGCTTGCGTCCAGCCCGTTACCTTATAACCGATGATGATCTGGTTGTGATGGGCTCTGAAATGGGCGTACTGCAGATTCCTGAAGAGAAAATTATCAAAAAATGGCGCTTGCAGCCGGGAAAAATGTTCCTGATTGACATGGAACAGGGTCGAATCATTGACGATGAAGAGATCAAAGCTGACCTGGCTTCATCAAAGCCATACCGGGAATGGTTGGATAAAACTCAAATTCACCTTGAAGACCTGCCTAAAGGCGTTGGCGTCATGGCTCCCGACGAGGAAACCCTCCTTGATCGTCAGCAGGCTTTTGGTTACACGCAGGAAGACATCAAGTTTTTACTCAAACCAATGATTTTAACCGGCATGGAAGCGACAGGCTCCATGGGTGCGGACAACCCACCTGCGGTTTTATCAAGCAAGCCAAAGCATCTGTCGAATTACTTCAAACAGCTCTTTGCCCAGGTTACCAATCCGCCGATTGATCCGATTCGTGAAGAAATCGTCATGTCACTGGTTTCCCTGGTTGGCCCTCGTCCTAACCTGTTGGGCTTGGGTGAAAATGCTTCTGATATGCGTCTGGAGTGCAAGCAACCGGTTTTGCGTAACGTCGATCTGGAACGTATCCGCAATGTTGAAGATACCAGCAACGGCGCTTTTCGAACCAAAACACTGCACATGACTTACCCGGCAGATGAAAAAGAGGCGGGTATGCAGTCAGCGCTGGAAAGGCTTTGCGGTGCTGCTGAACAGGCTGTTCGTGAAGGTTTCAACATCCTGATTCTGTCTGACAGAAAAGTGGATGCTGACAACATTGCCATACCTGCATTGCTGGCAACTTCTGCCGTGCATCATCACCTGATTGACCGCGGATTGCGCACCGAGTCCGGTTTGGTCATTGAAACAGGCGCGGCTTTAGAGGTTCACCATTTTGCAACGCTTGCAGGCTACGGTGCAGAAGCAATTAACCCATACCTGGTTTTTGAAACCATTCAGCAGATATTGCCCGAAATCAAGGATGCCCCAGAATACGTTGAAGCTTGTGCACGCTACGTTAAAGCGGTTGGTAAAGGCCTGTTTAAAGTCATGTCAAAGATGGGTATTTCCACATACCAGTCTTACTGCGGTGCCCAGATATTTGATGCGGTAGGTTTATCAACACCTTTTGTAGAGAAATATTTCTCTGGCACAGCAACCACTATTGAAGGCATTGGGCTGGATGAAGTCGCTGCTGAAGCGGTTCGCAGGCATCAGGATGCTTACGGTGAAAAAGAAATCTACAAGCGTCATCTTGATGTCGGTGGTGATTACGCCTATAGAATTCGTGGTGAAGACCATGTCTGGACACCAGATTCAATTGCCAAGCTCCAGCATGCGGTTCGCGGTAACGATGCTCGAACCTACCAGGAGTTTTCGGATATGATCAATCTCCAAAGTGAGCGCTTGCTTACTTTGAGAGGCCTGATGGATTTCAATTTTGCTGATCAGTCTTTGTCATTGGATGAAGTCGAGCCTGCATCTGAAATTGTCAAAAGGTTTGCCACAGGCGCGATGTCATTTGGCTCTATTTCCTATGAAGCGCATTCAACCCTTGCCAGGGCAATGAACCAGATTGGCGGTAAATCCAATACTGGTGAGGGCGGTGAAGAACCGGAGCGTTTCAAACCGCTTGAAGATGGTTCGATGAACCCGGAAAGGTCGGCCATCAAGCAGGTTGCTTCCGGAAGGTTTGGCGTAACAACCGAGTACCTGGTTAATTCAGATGATATTCAGATCAAAATGGCCCAGGGTGCCAAGCCAGGTGAAGGTGGCCAGTTACCCGGTCACAAAGTAAACCAGCAGATTGCCAGGGTGCGTCATTCGACTCCAGGCGTTGGTTTGATCTCGCCTCCTCCTCATCATGATATTTATTCTATCGAAGATCTGGCCCAGCTGATCCATGATTTGAAAAACGTTCAGCCAAAATCACGAATCAGTGTCAAACTGGTTTCTGAAGTCGGTGTAGGCACGGTTGCCGCAGGTGTTTCAAAAGCGCATGCAGATCATGTGACGATTGCCGGTTACGACGGTGGAACCGGCGCTTCTCCTTTAACATCCGTTAAACATGCCGGCTCGCCATGGGAAATTGGCTTGGCAGAAACTCATCAAACACTGGTCTTAAACCGACTGCGTTCACGTATTGCCGTGCAGGCTGATGGTGGAATGCGCACCGGTCGTGATGTTGTGGTTGCGGCATTGCTTGGTGCAGACGAAATCGGCTTTGCAACAGCCCCGTTGATTGCAGAAGGCTGCCTGATGATGCGTAAGTGTCATTTGAATACCTGTCCGATTGGTGTTGCCACTCAGAATCCGGAATTACGCAAACGTTTCAAGGGCAAGCCCGAACACGTGGTGAATTATTTCTTCTTTGTTGCCGAAGAAGTTCGCCAGCTGATGGCTAAACTGGGCTTTAAAACATTCAGCGAAATGGTAGGTCAGTCCGATAAACTGGACATGCGTAATGCCATTAATCACTGGAAAGCCAAGGGTCTGGACTACAGTCGTCTGTTAACCAAGCCGGTTGCCGCAGAGGGTGACACTGTTTACCAGTCTGAAGTTCAGGATCACGGAATTGAAAAAGCACTGGATAACAAGCTGATTGAACAGGCCAAGCCCGCACTTGAAAATGGTGACAAGGTTGAAATCAATATTGATATTGAAAATACCAACCGTACATTCGGAACCCTGCTATCAGGTCGCCTCGCCGAAAAATATGGTTATACCGGTCTACCGGATGACACGATCAGCATTAATGCCAAGGGAACTGCCGGCCAGTCATTTGGCGCCTGGGTAACGAAGGGTGTCACCATCAATCTTTCCGGTGAAGGCAACGATTATGTCGGTAAAGGCCTGTCGGGCGGCAAACTGATTATTGCCCCGCCTCCGGAATGTAAAATCGAAAAAGCCGAGGAAAATGTCATCGTAGGTAACACCGTATTATTTGGTGCCATCAGTGGAGAATGCTATTTCCGCGGAGTTGGCGGTGAACGTTTTGCAGTGCGTAATTCCGGCGCAACAGCGGTAGTGGAAGGCGTTGGTGATCATGGCTGTGAATACATGACTGGCGGCATTATTGTTTGTCTTGGCACGACCGGACGCAACTTCGCAGCCGGTATGTCAGGTGGTATTGCTTATGTACTTGATGAAGCCGGTGATTTTGAACAACGCTGTAACCTGGCCCAGGTAGAACTTGAGCCCATTGCCGAGGAAGATGATGCACTTGAAGCATTGGAACACCAGGGTGGTGATCTTGAAACGCATGGCAGGGTTGATGTCAGTCATGATATGACACGTATTGATGCGATTCGCCTGAAACAATTAATTCAAAATCATTTTGAATACACAGAATCAGCTGTTGCAGGAAAAATTCTTGATGACTGGGATAATTGGTTGCCAAAATTTGTCAAAGTTATGCCTGTTGATTACCGACGCGCGTTACTTGAAATGCAGGAACAACAGAAAACGGCATCAGCCGCTTGAATCAGGAAGGAGTAAGTTAAGCTATGGGCAAACCTACCGGATTTCTGGAAATTGAGAGACAGGATCGTCAGTACAAACCAGTTGCTGACCGTGTCACTCATTATAATGAATTTGTTATCTCACTTTCTGATGATGAACTGAGCAATCAGGGTGCACGTTGTATGGATTGTGGCATACCGTTTTGTCATAACGGCTGCCCGGTAAATAATATTATTCCTGACTGGAATGACCTTGTTTTCAAGCAACAGTGGAAAGAAGCCCTTCAGGTACTGCATTCAACCAACAACTTCCCTGAAGTAACAGGTCGTATCTGCCCTGCCCCATGCCAGGAAGCCTGTACTCTTAATCTTGAAAGTGCACCGGTTTCAATTAAATCGATTGAATGTGCGATTGTTGATAAAGGCTGGGAACAAGGCTGGATCCGTCCCCAGATTGCCAAGCATAAAACAGGCAAGCGTGTAGCAATCGTTGGCTCCGGTCCTGCCGGTATGGCTTGCGCCCAGCAACTGGCTCGTGCAGGTCACACTGTAGTGCTTTATGAAAAACAGGAAAAAATCGGCGGCCTGGTGCGCTTTGGTATCCCTGATTTCAAACTCGACAAGACACTGTTAGACAAACGCATGGGTCAAATGCGCGCAGAAGGTGTCGAGTTCCACACAAACGTCAATATTGGTGTTGATTTACCCATCAAGAAACTGGTTGATGACTGTGATGCTGTTGTTTTGACCGGAGGTTCGGAAAAACCGCGTGACCTGCCGGTGCCAGGACGCGAACTTAACGGTGTTCATTTTGCAATGGACTTCCTGCGTGGCAATACCAAGAGAGTTCAGGGTATTGATAATCCCCAGGAACCATTTGTCAGCGCTGAAGGTAAAAACGTTTTGGTCATTGGTGGTGGTGATACCGGCTCTGACTGCATTGGTACTTCTAACCGCCATGGCGCATTATCGGTTACCCAGATAGAGATTATGCCTCAACCGCCTGAACAGGAAGACAAGGGCAGTATCTGGCCCTACTGGCCAAACAAAATGCGTACTTCCTCCAGCCAGGAAGAAGGATGTGAAAGGCAGTGGTGGGTTGCTACAAAACAGTGTAATGATGATGATAACGGCAAGGTAAAATCAGCTACCTGTGTTGACGTTGAGTAGAACAAAGATGACAAGGGTAACTGGCAGATGTCAGAAATACCTGGTTCCGAGTTTGAAATCAAAACAGAACTGGTCACCCTGGCCATGGGATTTGTGCATCCGGTTCATGAAGGCATGATTGAAGATCTTGGCGTTGAGCTTGATAACCGCGGCAATGTCAAAGGTGCTACGGAAGGTCACGATGCTTATAAAACCTCAATTCCAGGTGTTTACTCGGCCGGTGACATGCGCCGCGGTCAATCACTGGTTGTATGGGCAATCCGGGAAGGCCGTCAGTGTGCCAGGGCTGTTGATGAATACCTGATGGGAACTTCCGAGTTACCCAGATAAGAACGATAAAATCCATCTCGTTCCTGTGAAATCAGGAGCCGGAAAAATAACAATTAAACTTTGAATTTCTCAGAAGACTTATCGAATAAATTTCTCAGGACTTGCAAAAACAGGGACGTTTTTGCAGAGCCTTCATGGATGAATTTATGGCGTTCCTGAGAAAGTTATTGGTAAGTCTTTTTTAGTAATCCTCCAGTATTGCTTTAGTAATCCTTTAATTATCTAGGATAATAAATTGACTGAACTACAAAACGATCGTTTTCTAAGAGCCCTGCTCCGCGAACCTGTTG
>CALAZS010000001.1 GCA_937926265.1 uncultured Gammaproteobacteria bacterium | reverse complement strand
AAGGAATAGGCCGGTCAGGGTCCCGAATGCCACCTTCTCACCGTGATAATATTCGTGCGTACCCTCCAGATTGCAGAGACAATCATGAATACCATGGGCGGTTGAGAGACCTCCTGATTCGAAACCAAGTCCGCTGAGAAGGGTATTGGCTTCAATAATATACTCAAGCGCTGGACTTACCACATTGTTTTCACAAGCAATCTTTGCTGTTATGCCATATGTTAAAAGGGTCTTGTAGCATGCTTCGGCAAGCGACATGATGGCCCTGAGATTGAACCCGCCACATATGTTTTGGAAATTAGATCGATCATCAGACTTTTCCGGTTCAAATCCAAGTCCACCTTAACGGGACTATTTGAGAACCATATTTAAAAATCAAACTGGTCTTTGATTTCTATTTGGACCCCTCGATTACCCCACCATGAAACTCGATTGAGACCGATTTTTTTTCTCTGCTTTAACATTTCGGCCAGCTTTTTTTTAATGCCTTGACGATCACCATCTAAGTAGGTGAGCAACAGGTCACCTGAATCATCTAAACTTAATTCGCAGTTTTGATTGCTAAAAATACTTGTTCGAATAGTAGACAAGACGCACTGCCAATCCTCGGGGGTACGCCATTGTGGAACGTATAAAATAGACTGAAAATAATCTATAGTCAATCGTGCCAACATGACACAATAATAGTGAGCTTCTGCTTTTTCCGGTGAAGTGCCCGTTGGCTTATTCAAAAAATAGTTCTCAATCAAATCTTTGATACCCGTTTCTACCGGCCATCGTATATGGTAAGAATCGAGGATTTTCTTTGGGCTGTAATCTGTATGTGTGCTGCCGAAACATCGAACCTCATCGGTTTCTTTGTTTTGCTTGACGATAAAACGAAATGGTTTTGCTGTTTCCGCCAGAATAAAATCTTGACTCGCAATACGATAATCATCACCGTAGTCTTGCCAGCGGGCTTTGTTGACTGTTTGTTCTTTCCACTTTTTGATTTTCGGGTTTTGCTTTAGACACATGGTGATATCGGCTTGTGAACGAACCGCAAGGTAGACAAGCTGCTTTTCGCCGGTATATTCCGAATCAGCGTAAATTTCAGCAATAACATCCGGATCAATAATTTTGAAAAGATTGTCTTCACAGAATTTATAAAGGGCTGAAGGCGCTCTGGAGCGGCCTTCACAGTATGCAATATTGATGATGGTGTTGGTCATACTGTCCCAAAGAATTTGGGGACGATGCGCATAAACCAAATCACCCTTTTTATCCGGAGATTTTGAAAATGATTTATCAATCGGGAAACGACTGTCCGAGGGGTCACAGTGATAATCAACCGCAATCTGTTTGCCTTCAATAATGCCTAATTCCCTGGCACGGCAAGACGCATCGTTTCGCAGGCGTTGCAGATGGTTAAAACGCAACAGATCAAACGAATCATAGAATCGGCTTTTGCTGGGATTTAGCGTATGGCCAGCAGCAATCGCTACAGAACGATCCGAGTTCAGCGAGTAATCTTGTATGGTTGGAAACCCTGCGATGATACGCAGTACATTGATGATGATGTTATTGGTGATTTCACAAGAAAGATAGGACGCGGGTCCATAGGTGTGTAGCGCTTCCACCACACCTAACTGATCCAAGAATACCGCCGCTATAATTGTGCCCGGATTGCTGATCGCAATTTTGCGGTAAGCCAGAGATTTTATCAGCCGTTGGAATGAACCATTTACCTTCAAGTGCGCAGTTTTGATCAGATCTGGAAAACGCGTTTTGGCCGAAGCTTTAATGTCAGACGTCTTCGGCTCTCTTGTAGGCACGTTTTGAGAGATTACTCCTCGGATCGGTACCGGGCGCTTGAATTTCGATAAATTCCATTTTTTATATATTTTTTGCACATTGGCTTTGCTGCATTTTAAATCAAGTTTCTTTATGATTTTGTTTGTTGAAAGTGATGGGTCCATCAAGCGGTCTTCAATAATTTGAAGCTCTAGTTCCGGAGAGATTTTCTCGCCAACTTTTGTTGTCTGAACAAGGTCGGCCAAACCCCATACGCCATAGAGCATATAGCGTTCTTTGAGGGTGTAATAGCGGTTTGGGTGGACACCGAATTTTTTAAGGATGGGCCGAATTTGGCGTTTTTTCTGTATTTGCGATAGAGTTTTAAACAGCTCAATTCTTAGTTGGAATGGGTCACGATCAAAATTGAAAAATGTCTTTGGCCGATCGCGTTTATCGTGTGCTGTTTTTTTCTTTTGTTTATGGATTGAAATTGAAGTAAGGATATGCTGCAGGCCCTGATAATAGCTGATATCGGTTTGGTCCATACGTTGCCCGTAACCGTAACATCGCTGAACTTTTCGGATAAGCTCTAAAGAGGCCCCTGGTATTTCCAAGGCTTGTGAAAGCTTGAGCGCCAAACTGGCACTTTCATGCCGCCGGGCTGATTTAATCAAGATGATCAGCTTTTCAAGTTGCGGGGCCACTTTGACAAAAGATAGTTGGGCTAAAAGGCCCAATGCCCCATGTGCCACAAAATTGTCTTCCCAGTTTTTCAGTGTGTTTTTGCTGATCCTCAATGATGCGCTCAGGGCCCTTTGAGATTTCCTTTTTGCCCATAACCGATAAAGGGCGTCATACGCTTTGAAAAATGGTTCATCATCATAAGTAAACGGAACTAAAGAATTGGACTTGGCCATCGCTGACCTTATCTTGAACGGAATAAGGGAGAAATATTTTCGTGTAGAATCGGAGAAGACCATTTTATCTGTACACAGAATTCATGATCGATTCGGCAGCAAAATGCCTTTATAAGTACACAGATAAGATAGCCTAATTTTAGCTACTTGTAAAGGGTTTTTTAAATAAAATACGCCGTTTTGTGATTATCGCAGAATGCGCCTAATAAAATTATATGTAATTTTAATGGTTTATGGAAAAGCGGATGACTGAGCATATGATTACTTTAATTGTGTGCTGATATTAACGGTTCATACTTTTTTAATGTGCATGTATTTATACCAAATAATGTCGATGCTTATTTGACAATATTCTGAAAATATTTGATATATATATTTTATATGCTTTTGGTAATCAAGCCAATATCTGAAAGAAATACTGCTTTTATGACTAAAATATGGCTCTATAAGATGGCTGGAATTGTCTGGATATCGGTATTTGAGGCTCAATTGCGATTCGTTGGAGAGTACAA